>JAAYGY010000016.1 GCA_012735575.1 Clostridiales bacterium | reverse complement strand
TTGATTATACTGATATGTTCCCTTGAACGGTGACTTTTCAAAAATCACCGAAAAATTGGTTGACATGTTCCCTCGAACAGACGATTTCTAAAATAGCTTACAGACATTAATTCCATCAACTCGAACCGTGTGGAGGCGATGGTGTTGATGACAAGGGTATAACCGTTGATTTACTGAATTTACTGGACTGTATCTAATTTATTTACCCGACCTGAAGGGCAAAAATGCGTATATGGAAACATATCGAGAGAGTATTTTTATGGTGAAATTTTAGATCCAAACTTAGCATGGTTGAGTTAACAGGATGGATATACATTTTTTATAAAAATAGTATTGACTGTAAACCTTGTTTATAGCTTACGATTGCTTTAGACTTAAAAAGGAGGTCATGAAAATGACAATAAAAGAAGTTGAAAAAATTTTGGGAATTCCAAGAGCAACCGTAAGGTTTTATGAAAAAGAGGGACTTATTGAGCCGAAAAGAGAAAAGAATGGATATCGTGATTATTCACAAACGGATGTTATACGATTGAAAAAGATAATTATTCTTCGCAAGATAGGTCTGTCTGTTAACGATATATTGGATATTTTTAACGGAGCCAAAACAATGGCAGAGGTACTTAAAGAGAATATTGTTAATCTTCAGGAACAAATCGATGTGCTGAGCGGTGCAAAGAACCTTAGCCGTAAGATGTTGGAGGACAAAGCGGAGATATCCTTATTTGATGTTGATATGTATTGGAATATCATTGATAAAGAAGAGAAGAAAGGAAACTCTTTTATTGATATCGCAAAGGATATTGCTCGCATGGAGAAGGGAATTCTAGCAAGTTATTTTAGCTGGACGTCTGTTGACGGAGAAGTCTACGATTCTTTTCCAAAGTTTATCTTAAATGTAGTGATTGCTACAGTTGCTGTTGGATGTATTATATGTATGATAAGAGGGACTTGGAATATTATTAATTTCTTTGATGGCATCATTGGAATCATAACTATTATATTGGTGGAAGCTATTCTTAGCGTTCCACTTTATCTTCTTGGAAAGAAATATTCATGGATTCGGGAGAATAGGAATAAGGTTTTGATTATGACATGTCTAATCATCTGTGCTGTGCTTCTATTCTTTAATAATATTCTATAGTGCAGTATGACTATTTTAACGCATAGTCTGCTACAGAAGAAACTAAGATAGAGTTAATACAAATGGCAATGGACTTCCTAAATCAATCGAAATATAGGTAAAATATATAGGTCCTTTTTATAGTACAATTTATCCTTGTGATGTACATTTAGCAGTACTACATCAATAAAGTCTGAAACCCTAAAGGAAATAAAAGAAGGTTTTCAGAGAAACTTGGATAAATATATATAAAGACAGTATTTGGAATGTCATATATATAAAGAACATAACAGCCATAAGAATAGTTTAAACATTGGATAGGAGCTATTGCAATGGTACTTAGTGTTAGCCGCAGGACGGACATTCCTGCTTTTTATTCCCAGTGGTTTATAAACAGGTTAAAAGAGGGGTATGTTTTTATAAAAAACCCAATGAATTCAAAACAAATCAGCAAGATCAACATCAATCCTCAAGTAGTGGATTGTATTGTCTTTTGGACTAAAAATCCAAGACCATTGATCAAGAGTCTGGATGAAATTGATTCCATGGGATATCATTATTATTTTCAATTTACCATAACCCCATATGATAATACTATTGAAAGAGCACTACCGGATAAGAGCAAAATAATAGAGACTTTTATAGCCTTAAGCAAGAAGATTGGTAAAGAGAAGCTTGTATGGAGATATGATCCTATTATTTTAAATCCGAGTTTGACCATAGACTACCATGTAGAGGCTTTTGAAAGGATGGTATCACAGCTTTACCAATATACAAATGAGTGCATAATTAGCTTCGTTGATCTTTATAGTAAGACCGAAAAAAATATGGGAAAAGATTCAATAAGACAAATAAGAGAAGATGAGATGCATATTATCGCCAAAGAATTTTCCAGGATAGCACATAAAAGGGGAATAAAAATACTTACTTGTGCCGAAAAAATAGACTTAGATCAGTATGGTATAGAGCATGCTTCATGTATAGATAAAGAAAAGATCGATAATATAATTGGATGTTCGTTATCCCATAAAATTAAAAAGGATGGACAAAGACTAAGTTGTGGCTGTATTGAATGTATTGATATAGGAGCATATAATACATGCAAACACAATTGCTTATACTGCTACGCAAGCTTTAGTACTGAGCAAGTCATCAAAAACAACAAGCTACATAATCCAAAATCCGCCATATTGATAGGAGATAGTGATGAAATAACAAATTACTCAGAACGAAAGGTTATAAGCCTTAGAGATAATCAATTGAGGTTTATATAAAAATAGGAGGTGGCAATTATGGCCATTCTCGCTTTTGTTTTATTTACCTAGTTATTTTATGTTTACCTTGTGGCATTAGAGATGGATTCTTTCAATGAGTTGGTTAATCGAAAGGGGGATATATTATGCCATTTACTATTATCCGAAATGATATAACCAAAATGGAGGTTGATACAATAGTAAATGCCGCCAACACTAGGCTGTTGATGGGTGGAGGGGTATGCGGAGCTATATTTAAGGCTGCAGGAGAGGCTGAGCTTCAATCTGCTTGCCAAAAACTTTCCCCTATCAAAACAGGAGAAGCGGTTATCACCCCAGGTTTTAGGCTGCCTGCTAAATATATAATCCATACAGCAGGTCCCATTTACCGTGATGGGAATCAGGGGGAGGAAGAATTACTTCGAAGTTGCTATATTAACTCCCTACAATTAGCCCTGGAAAACAAGTGTGAGAGTATAGCTTTTCCCTTAATATCCAGTGGTATATATGGATATCCCAAAACAGATGCTCTGAAAATTGCTACTTGTGCTATTAAGGATTTTCTTGCAGAACATGATATGGATGTATATCTGGTCATATTCGACAAGGAGTCATTTGCTGTAAGCCAGGAGATCTTGGGTGAAGTTAAGGCCTTTATTGATGAAAACTATGTAGGAGATTATGAAGAAATTCATAAAAGCCGCCTTCTGTATGATGAGATAGATATAAAGGAGCTAAGAGACGTCCAAAAAATGGCATATCAAGCAACGGAAAGCATAACCCCAAGCAGCCTGGAACAGTTGGTAGGGAATTTGGACGAGCCTTTTTCCACCACACTCCTTCGACTAATTGATGCCAAGGGCATGACCGATGTTGAGGTATACAAACGTGCCAACTTAGACCGTAGATTGTTTTCCAAAATCCGTAATAATAAAGGATATATGCCAAGTAAGCGGACTGCTATCGCCCTTGCTGTTGCATTGAAATTATCTATAGACGAAATCCAGGATCTGTTAAGAAGAGCAGGATATACTCTTTCCAGCAGTCAAAAGTTTGATGTAATTATACAGTACTTCATTATTAACAGAAGATACGATATATTTGAAATTAACGAAGTGCTCTTTGCCTATGATCAGCCACTACTGGGCGGATAAAAACTACTGATCAAACGTCGCTTGTTAAGCGACCTAATATCCCTTTTTACATGCTATCCTCATATTAATAGAGAAGTTATATTAATATTTAAGGAGGATATAGCTATGAAAAAGGGGTTAACAGAACTGGTATTTATTCTGGATAAAAGCGGATCTATGGCAGGATTGGAATCTGACACCATTGGTGGCTACAACGCCATGCTAAAAAAGCAGAAAGATGTTGAAGGTGAATGCCGTGTAACCACGGTCCTATTTGACAACAATTATGAATTGCTTCATGATCGCATTGACATTAGGGCAGTTAAACCAATCACTGAAAAGGAGTACTTTGTAGGAGGAACAACAGCACTTCTTGATGCTATGGGTAGGACGATAAATAAAATAATAAACGTTCAAAAGAATACTGATGAGGATTATAGAGCCGAAAAGGCAATGTTTGTTATCATTACTGATGGCTATGAAAATGCCAGCCGTGAGTATACGGTAGAAAATATCAGATCACTAATCCAGAATCAGAAGGATAAATACGGATGGGAATTTATCTTCCTTGGTGCAAACATTGATGCGATAGAAACAGCCACATCTTTTGGGATTAGCCAGGATAGAGCCCAGAATTATCATGCTGATAGTTATGGAATAGAATTAAACTTTTGTGTAATGGATAAAGCAATCACAGTTTATCGTCAGTCTGGTGCACTGCCTGAAGACTGGAAGGATGAGATTGAGAAGGATTATAGAAGGCGGGGAAGTAAGTAAAGGGCAACCATATTCAGATTGCCCTTTATTCCTCGTATGCTTTTTTAAACAATTCAGCCACCATTTCACGGTTGGGTATTCCTTCGTGGAACTTTTCCCCGTCCAGGTAATAGGTTGGAACATAGTAATAGTCGTATTGATCAGCGATTTCTGGGTTTTCTACCTCATCAATTATTTCTATATCAAGCTTTTTATACTCGGGATATTTATCAAAAAGTTCGTCCATGTATCTTCTCGCCTCTTTGCAGTAAGGGCAGCTTGCCATGGTGAACATCAATATTTTTTTCATTTTTTAGCACACTCCTTTTCTTTAGTGAGAATTATTATCAGATTATATTTTATAATAACTTTATTTTTATTCTATAAACATTTTATGTCCAAATATGTTATAATTTTTATTGTAAGCAATTTTTTACTGTAAAAAGATCAAATCATCAAAAAGGAAAAGACATTCTGTTAAAAAGGACAATCTTAGTTTTACACACCATTGTAGAGTCAACCGATTGCTTTAGGCCAAGTTTAATTTGGAAAATTTTATTTCCAAAGACTTAATGTATATTTGCATCTGAGTTTCTGGACCTATTCGATGAACTATACCTTTTGGTATACCAGGAACCTTTTTATAATAGGTACAGTTATTATAGACATACATAATATAGGCAGACAAATTATTCTACATACAAATTGTGGGAAAGAGGTATATAAGCCATATAATTTTGATAAAGAATCCTTTAATGTAGGCAGGGAGGTGATGAGTGAGTCTAAAGATGGTATTAAAGATGCATGGTAGTTAAAAGTCTATTGTAAAGCACAAAACTTACAAAAGGAAAGGATGGTATTAATTATGCAAAAAGTGTGTATATCAAAGGATTGGCTTTTCAGAGGCCCAGGTACAGATGGCTATAAGAAGGTTGATCTGCCTCATGACTATTCCATTTCCCTGCCCCGTAGCCCATCAGCGCCAGGTGGCGGCAGCAACGGTTATTTTCAGGGTGGCCCTGGTAAATATGTAAAATATCATAAATTTGACAGCAATGATAAATATGTAATTTTAGATATTGACGGAGCATATATGTGTGCTTCTGTTAGGCTGAATGATCAACTCCTTGCTATGCATCCATATGGTTATACCCCATTTCTTGTGGACCTGACTGAAAAAATCCATTCTGGACGCACCAACAAGATTACCGTAGAGACAAATGATATGCAGCCCTCTACACGATGGTATTCCGGTGCAGGCGTTTATCGTGACGTTTTTCTTTGGACAGGCGGTCCAGTACGCATAGAGCCCTGGGATATTTTCATCACTACCCCCGAAGTTTCTGATAATGAAGCCAAAGTCATAGCATCCTGCCAGATTGCTTCCAACCTGGATGGGGAAGCCATCCTGCGTGGCCAGATTATTGACGCAGAGGGCAAAGTAGTAAAAGAAGATGAAACAAGGATTACCGTTAAAGATGGAGAAAAGACTCCAGCACAGCTATCCTTTACCCTTTCATCTCCAAATCTATGGGATGTTGATAATCCTTATCTATATTCCCTACATACTGAAATAATAGTAGATAATAAATGCACAGATACATCAGACACAACATTTGGTATACGCACAATTTATGCTGATGCAAAAAAAGGCTTTCTCTTAAATGGCAGGCCCATGAAACTACGTGGTGGCTGCATACATCATGACCACGGCGTACTGGGAGCAGCAGCCTTTCCGGCAGCTGAAGAACGCAAGGTGAGACTTCTGAAAGAGGCTGGATTTAATGCTATTCGTATTGCACACTATCCACCATCCCTGGCATTATTGGAAGTATGTGACAGACTAGGTATGCTGGTCATGGATGAGGCCTTTGATATGTGGAGAAACGGGAAAAATGCCAATGACTATCATCTATGGTTTGAAGACTGGTGGGCTCGAGATATCAGCTATATGGTACTGCGGGACCGCAATCATCCATGTGTTGTCAGCTACTCCATAGGAAATGAGGTTATTGAAAGAGACGGTTCCTCGGATGGAGCCAAATGGTCAGCACTTTTAGCAGCCGAAGTCAGAAAATATGACAATACCCGTCTTGTTACCTCTGGCATATGCGGTATGTGGACATATCCAGAAGAGTGCGATCCAGAGGATTATAAAGAGATCTTTTATCAAGGCTACCCTGATATAGGAGAAGGGGGCATTGAAACAAGCTGGCACAAGCGTACTGAAGATGTTATGAAGCCTTTGGATATTGTTGGATATAATTATCTATATAAGAGATATGAACATGATCATAAGCTGTATCCAGACCGTGTCATATGGGGTTCTGAAACCCATGCCTTGGATTTTTATGATTCCTGGAAGGCAGTTCTGGAGAATGATCATGTTATCGGGGACTTTACATGGACAGCCTATGATAACCTGGGTGAAGTGGGTACTGGACGTTCCTGCTGGGAACGTGATGGAAAGATTACCGGTATCAGCATAGCTGAATATCCATGGCGTTCTTGTTATCAGGGAGATCTGGACTTGTGTGGTTATCGCCGTCCTCAGTCCTATTTTAGGGAAGCGGTTTGGATTGGAAATACCCAGCCTCGTATCTTCACTGTTCATCCGGAACATTATGGAGAAGGTTTCTCTGGAACTGGCTGGCATTGGTATGATGTGCTGGATTCCTGGACCTTTGACGATAAGTATGTTGGAAAAATGGTTGAGGTTCAAGTTTACACTGATGCCGACGAGGTAGTTTTCTTCCTCAATGGCCAAGAAATGGGAAGGAGTAGGACGGTTAAGGGAATAGCAACTCTTGATATCCCATATGAAAAGGGCACCCTTTCTGTTATTGCCTTTAAAGATGGAGTAGAGTGTGGTAGTTCATCTCTCCATACAGTAGGAAAGCCAGCTAAAGTAAAAGTAGTTCCTGAAAAGACCGTATTTAATGCAGATAATAGAGATCTATGCTATTTCCAAATTTATATCACTGATGAAAACGATGACCGTGTCCCAGATGCTAAAAACGAGCTGACCTGTCTTGTAGACGGTGGTGAATTAATGGGTATTTTCAGCGGTGATCCCAAGAATGAAGACCAGTATACATCAAACAAATGTCACGCCTTTGAAGGCAGGGCTCTTGCTATTATACGCACTAACAATCCAGGAGAGGTTAAAATAGCAGTTGGAAGCCCTGGGCTTAGGATGGATACTTGTACAGTAACTGCAAAATAATCTAAATTTAAGCGCCAGAATAGCTCTGGCGCTTTTACAAATGTAGTTAATAAAAGGGGACTGATATTTTTTTAGATAACATTGATAACATGGCAGTTATTAAATGGGGGATTTTCTATGAATGACAAGAAAACAAACTTTGGTGAGTTCATTACCATCTATAACGAGCTTGATGAGTTTATGCGAAAAGAATTGAACCAAGATTATTGGGTATCACATAGCGATTTAATAAGACAATTAGCTAAGAAAAATAAGGTTGTTAAAATATATATGGATGAATTATTATCATTTGCAAGGCTGAGAAATGCCATAGTCCATAATCCGGATAAAAGACATGCACATCCCATTGCTGATCCTCATGACTATATAGTTCAAAAATACGAAAAGATTCTTGATAATATTATGAGACCTGCAAAAGCATTGGAAACCATAGCCGTAAGGGATAAAAAAATATATACAGCCAGCCTTGAGGATAGTGCATTAGAGGTTATGAAAGATATGAATAAATACGCTTACACATACATTCCTATAATAGAAAGCGGAAGATTAGTCGGAGTATTTAGTGAGAATACCGTATTTTCTTATATTGTTCATACAGGAAATCTGTCCTTGGAAAAGGGTATGAAGATAAGAGAGTTTGCTGAATTTATTCCCATTAATAAACATGAGAGTGAATCCTTTGAGTTTGTATCCAAAGGTACACTGGTAATAGATATTGAAGAGATGTTCGCAAAAGAGCTTAAACAGGGAAAAAGGTTGGCAGTAGTATTTATTACCGCTAACGGAGATCCAAAAGAAAAACTATTGGGATTAGTTACAGCCTGGGATGTGGCGGGATATAGAGAAGATTAAAGGTATTCTAGATATATAAATTGGTTTGTAAACAATATGCCTCTTTAAACCTTCATCTAAGAAATCATATAAATCTTAAGGTACTAAAATTTTTAAAATCAAAGACAGACAGAAAACTTTTTTATAATTAGTGGGGTATATTATATAAAACCCAAGAATCCAGGAGGTTTAAAGATGCGTAAAAATTATTCACATAAAAGCTTGAAATCTTTTAAGATACTCACAATTATAATGGTACTAGCTGTTGCCATGCTGATTAGTTCCTGTACTGCTAGTTTTAAGCAAGGTCAAAACCAAGTACCATTAATTGATCCAATCAAAGCTACAACTGATAAACCGATAGATAAACCAGAGGAGGATGAATCTGATAACCTTAATGAAGCTATAGAAAGCAATGAGGCAGACAATGAAGAGGTTAAAGACAGCCAATCTGTTAACGCTGGAGATAAGGTAAAAGAGTTTGATGCCATTAAAGACATGCAGCTAGGGTCTTTAAAAGCTGACATGCCAAAAGCTGAAGTAGAAAAGGTTATGAAGTCTGAGCTAGTGGATACAGTTATCAAGGAAGAGTATGGTATGGAAACAGAAATACAAACATACAAAGACGGAACAGTTATCAACCTGTTGGACGACAAGATATATTCAATCAAGATAACATCATCAGATTATGCCACTCCCAGAGGTTTGAAGATAGGAGATAGGGAGGAAACCTTACGAAAACTGTACGGGGAACCATCAGCAATAGAAGATGGAAAATGGATCTATTCTTCCAGAGGTTATGATATGTTCTTTGTAACTGTAAAAGATGGTATAGTAGTAGAAATCATGATAAGTCAGGTTTTATAGAATTTTAAAGTATCAAATAATGTATCGAAAAATGATCTTCGGGTAATGCTCGAGGATCTTTTATTTTTCCATTAATTCAAAGGTGCTGAACCACAAGCTTTATCACTTCGGGCTTTGACTCAAGTTAGTATTAAATATTTATCTACAAAGAGGTATAAAAAGGTAAAAGGTAGAATATTCGAAAGGACTCTTCTGAATAAATAAATCAACCTTTATCGTTATAATGAATCCAGATCAAAATCATAAAACTGAGCTTATTAAGAATATGAACTGTTTTAGGTGGTATACATAGTGTTGTTATCCACAAAAGGTAAGTATAGATGTAAGAGTGACAAGAAGAAGTTAATTTCAAAACTCAGCTAAATAAGATATCATTTATATGTATATTTTTCAAACTTTGATTAATATAGAGTTATTTAGGTATGATACGGAAATATTGATTTATATTATTAATGTAGAAGTTAAGTAGGGTAAGGTACTAAAACATTAAGCTAATTCAAGATGTTCAATTTTCTAAAGATAAAATATATTTTAATACAATAATTAAAAAATTAATAGAAAAATAAGATTAAAATAAGACCTTTAAATCGTGATTATGCAGTATAAAATTCTTGCCAGTAAGGGTAACTTAGATTAAAAGCACAAAATCTACAGCCTCTGAAAAAACCATGACTGTTAATCTAATAAGTTTTTTCAGTAGTGTTGCATTAAATAGATTTTAAAAAGTCAATAGTAAAATAGTGATGGTACAACTTACATCCTTAGGTCAATAATGGTAATGGATAAAGTCAGAGGGAGCACCCCCTTAAGGCAAGGATAT
>JAAYGY010000002.1 GCA_012735575.1 Clostridiales bacterium | reverse complement strand
TTCTTTTACCATAAGCTTAGCCAGGTTACGCGGTGCTATTAAAGCAAAAGATAAATCTAGTGCTCTAATAGAATTATACGAAGCCTATGAACACTGGAAGGACTTAGGAAGATAAAAAAAATTATATTGCATTAGGTATTACCATTTGCTATAATTACAATACTATTATGAATGTGCAGAGTAGGCATTGTGCGTTAAGTGTTAGGGGATGGGAAGTTGCCCCTAAACGAAGGAAGATTTCTTCCGCGATGCAATGCCGCATCCGCTGCCACATACAAAGATTTTTTATTTAAGCATTACCCTCTCTTTGTTGTGGCGTCTTTGCCATTCAAAGAGAAAGGAGGTGCTTTTTTTGATTAGTAGAGTTACTAAGATATCCTTGGCAGGTTTGTTTGTAGCAACAAGTATTATATTGGCACGTTTTTTTGCAGGAGACATTATAATTGGGGGTCTGTCTGTTCTTAGGATTAGCTTCGGAACTGTTCCTATCTATCTAAGCGGTATAATTTTGGGCCCTGTATATGGAGCTTTTACCGGTATACTGGCCGATATTCTAGGATATTTTCTAAAGCCTCTAGGACCATATTTCCCGGGCTTCACCGTAAATGGTGCTTTATCCGGTCTTATACCCGGCTTGTTGGCTAGCTTTTACAATCAAAAGAAAAGCTGGTGGCGTTTGTTATTAATTGTTGCTTTAGCCGAGACTGTAACATCTGTAATGCTAACCCCTCTATGGCTGAGTATGATTACCGGAAAAGCATTTATTGCCTTTTTGCCCTCTAATCTTCTTTCTAGGGTTTTCCTGATACCCCTTCATGTGACCCTTGTTAAGTTGATTTTAAAGTATTCCTCGCGGGCTATACCATCATTAAGATAATTAGACTTGTTATCATATTGATAGTTGCCATATTGATAGATGAAGGATGGTTATAACACTATAATTATGAGATTAATAGTCATAAAATAAAAAGTTAAAGGCTAGGGATTAGTCCCTGGCCTTTAAATATTCATTATCTAAGTGACTGGTTGTTTCATTCCATACTTCCTTAATTCTTGCGTTAGTGGCTGCGTCAAAGCTATCATCCAAAAAATCTTTAACCGGCAAAATACGATAATGCAATTTGTTATTCTCTGTATACCTATATACCCAGGTAGGAATATAATCTATATGTCCTATCCCTATAGTTTCTTTGTCATAATCCTTTAAAATCTCTAAATTGAGGATAAGACCACTATCCCTGTAACGATCCCTCTGGTTGGAAACTATATTCCCTAAAGAATATATAACAAAAACTTCTTTTTCCTGACCATCATGGGTTGTAATAGTCTTTTTTTCTGTTGGCTGTATTACATGGGGATGACTACCGAAAATAACATCTACACCCATAGCAAACAATTTGTCTGCAAAATCTTTTTGTGATTGGTTGGGATTTCTCACATACTCATCACCCCAATGGGTACATGCAATAATAAACTCCGCACCTTCATCCTTTGCCCGTTGAACATCCTCTTCTATCTTAGATATATCATTTAGGTAATTCACCATATAGGAAAGCTTCTCCTGATCTACTACACTCTCCATGCCATTAGTACCGTAGGTATAAGCTAGTATAGCTATTTTAATATCGTTTTTCTCTATCATTAAAATTCTATCACGCTCCTCAGGGGAACGTGCTGTTCCGGTATGAAGCAATCCATATTCATCTAATTTGTCCAATGTATTAATTACCCCAAATTCTACTCCATCCAGGCTATGATTATTGGCAGTGGTTATTACATCAAATCCAGCACCTTTCAAAGCACTTAAAAGGGATTCAGGACTTCTGAACCTGGGATAGGCTGTATATCCAATTTCATCTGTGCTGATAGTAGTTTCCAGATTACCCATAGCAATATCAGCCTCCTCCAGATAAGGCTTTATATCCTGAAAGACCTGAGTAAAATCATAGCTGCCGTCAGACTGTTTTGCTGCCTTTAACTGATTTAAGTGTACCATTATATCTCCAACCACGCTGACCTTTACACTGGTTGTCCCTGTAGGTTTTTCTTCTTCTGGCGGCTCCTGTGGGGAATCTGGTTTCTCTTCCTGTATTTGTTCCTCCATATCTGGATCAGATTCATCAGAAGGCACTTCTTCGTCGTCTTCACTATTATGAATCATATCCTGTTCATTATTTGGGGTTGGTAGTTGTTGTTCATATCCTATAAATCTATCCAATAACTGCTCGCATCCTGCAGTTAGTAATAGGGAAATGACTAAAAGAATAACTAAAGATAATATTTTATATTTCTTACTCTTCAAAATTTTCTCCTCCTCTATTATAAAGTATCGGAATCTACAGTTTAAAAACAACTACCCCCAATAAATTCACGTAATATGGAGTTGTTAGGTATATGGTCGTCCTCCAGCACTACAAAATATTTCATAAACTTTCTGATTCGGTTTACCTCTATATAATATGGACTTTCCTCATCAAAATCTTCTAGCAAGGGCAATATATAGGGTTTTAGCACAGCCAATTCATATATTAAGGCAGTATTCAACATAACATCTGCTTGCTCCTGATAGGGGAATATATTCCTTTCTTCTCCCCTGCGAACATTGGGCCACAAGCTGAGAGTTTCCTGGATGGAAGAACCTCTGAATTTATAATCCCTTATCATTCTTCTAATCAAACGGGTATCAGTGGTAGGTATTCGGTTATGGTTATCAATATTAAGCTGAGTCAACGCACTTATATAAATTTTAAACTTATTGCTCTTGGGGATCATGGCTGACAACCTCTCATTGAGGGCATGAATACCTTCAACAATAATCAACTGATCTGAACCCAGTTTTACTCTATTACCCATATATTCTCTCTTACCTTTTTGGAAGTTGTATCTGGGTATCTCAACTTCTTCTCCTTGGATCATAGCAGTCATCTGTTCGTTAAAAAGCTCAGTATCAATAATATCTATAGACTCTAAATCTCTTTCGCCATTTTCATCTACAGGGATATCTTCACGATCATAAAAATAATCATCCAATGAAATGGGTATCGGATTCAAACCTTTGACCATTAACTGAACTCTTAAACGCTGAGCAAAAGTAGTCTTG
Source organism: Clostridiales bacterium (assembly GCA_012735575.1). Taxonomy (GTDB): domain Bacteria; phylum Bacillota; class Clostridia; order Caldicoprobacterales; family UBA3941; genus JAAYGY01. The sequence goes on along the minus strand of JAAYGY010000002.1, from coordinate 77,453 downwards.
CCTGATGATGAGGGGCCAGCTATCAATATAAGTTTAATTCTATCAGCATTTTCATAGATTTCACTGGCTATATCTGCAATCTGATTTTCAAGATAGGCTTCATTCATTCTTATCAAATCGCCGCCTCTGCCCTGCTCAATCATTTTGTTTAGTTGAGCTACGTTTTCCACTTTTATAATTTGACTCCATTTCTCAGCCTCACGAAATACCTTATAAAGTTTGGGGCTGTCAACAAATTCTGGTATTTGTCCTCCTGCATCTACGGTTGGATGCCTTATTATTACCCCCGGCAGATAGAACATCAACTCGAATTTCTTTAAATAACCAGTACTGGGAACCATATATCCATATAGATAATCTGTCATCCAGCCACAACGGTATAAGTTAACTGTATTTTCGGGTCTGTACTCCAGAATGTTCAGCTTGTCATAAAACCTCATTTCCTTGAAGATGGCCTTGGCCTCCTCTATGGATACAGAGTATCGCTCAAAGGGTTCATCAAGCTTAACTATTTCCCTCATACGCTCCTCAATTCTCTTAACTTTACTGGGTGTAAGAGTGAGATTTCCATGAATCTCACAGTAAAGACCCTTGCTCATAGAATGCTCTATAGATACGCTACATTCTGGAAACAGCTCACGACAAGCTCTTATAAATATAAAGGTTAAACCTCTAACGTATATTCTAATACCATCATTGGACCGTAAATCAACAAATGCCAATCTACAATCCCTGTTTAAAGTATAAGTTAGTTCCTGTATTTTATTATCAACTTTTGCAGCAACAATTTGATTAGAACTTTTAATATCAAATTCTTCTATGAATTCTTCTACGGTTATTCCTTTTTCTGCTTCATAAATCTGATCTCCATGTTCTATTCTAATATTATTAGACATGGATGCATCAACTCCTTTTCTGGATTTAAGCTCTGTCAAATATTTCATTTTGACTATTATACTAGCACAAATATGATACTGTTAGCAAACAATTATATTAATTTTTTTACAAAAGCTTTACATTATGGCTTTTCTATTATATGCAAAAGGAGAAATTCTCATAATTAAAGTATTTATATTAACTATAGGTGAAATACTAATTTAGAAATAATATATGTATCCGGGGTGTATGCCATGAATATGCTAAATGCTAACAATAAAGCGTGGGCTATTTTAATAATTATTATAGTCTTTTCTCTTATGACAGGATGCAGTAAAATTTTTGGTAACCTAAAGGAAAATCAAAGCAAGCAAAATCAGGATCAGAGAAAATCTCCGCCCAAAACCCTTACTTCATTGGAAAATACAACAGAATCCATGTATAAGGATATTCAAGAGGTTATAGATAAACGCGCTGAAGAACAACAACAAGATGAGCAGAAGACTGATAAACAACAAGAGCAGCAGCAACAGGATCAGCAACAATCTGACCAACAACAAAATAATGCCTCCACCGAAGAAAAACCTCAGCAAGACGATCAAAAAGACAAACAAGGTTCACAGAATAAGGGGCAGGAGGAAAAATCTGATAATAAACAAGATAAGCCTATAGATATAGATTGGAACAATATGAAAAAGAATGTGGAAAAACTTCAAAACTCTTGGAGTCACTACGCCAGTGTAGCTATAAAAGACGGTGCGTCTAATGAAATTATAAAAGAATTTGAAAATCAGTTGGATCTTGTGACCACAAAGGTTATGGAGATGCAAGAAGAATCATTGCTTAGTGCTGTTAATGATTTATATAAGTTCTACCCTAATTTTTTGGATCTATATAAACACCAGGCACCACCTAATTTAAAGACCATGAAGTATCACATACGTAGAATAATGATAGAAAGTGAAGATAATAAATGGGTTCAGAGTAATAAATCCTTAGAATCTATAAAACAAGCCTGGGAAACTGCAAAGGCACGAATGAAAAAGCCGGATCAGGATATGAACCAAAAGGTTCAAACTGCTATAGACAGCTTTTCCCGATCCGTGCAACAAAAAAACAAACATTTAATCAAACTTAAGGGAGAAATCCTAATCAGCATTCTTGAAGAGATAAAATGAAATTAGGCATCTATCCAGTTAGCAGAACGTGATACGGCTTTCTTCCACAACCTATATTTTTCATCCCTCACTAGCTTATCCATTTTAGGGATGAATTTTTTATCCCTTTCCCATATACGCTCTATCTCATCTTTACTGCTCCATACTCCTGCCTCTAGACCTGCCAAAAATGCAGCTCCACGAGCTGTAGTTTCTGTCACTTCAGGTCTTACTACAGGAATACCTAGAATATCTGATTGAAATTGCATTAAGAAATTGTTGGCTGATGCACCACCATCTACCCGTAGTTCAGGAATGGCTACTCCTGAATCTTTTTCCATAACCTCCAGCACATCCTTTGATTGATATGCCAAGGATTCCAACACAGCTCTTACTATATGATTTTTGTTTGCTCCACGGGTTAGACCTAAAATTACCCCTCTAGCATAAGGATCCCAGTAAGGTGCACCCAAGCCTACAAAGGCAGGTACTATATAAACTCCATTGGTATCCTCTACCGCTTCGGCCAAACTTTCAGTTTCAGCTGCATTTTGAATCAATCCCAGTTCATCCCGAAGCCACTGCACTGCTGCTCCTGCAGTAAAAACACTACCCTCAAGAGCATACTCGGCTTTGCCTCCAATACACCATGCTATGGTAGCAAGGAGGTTGTTGGCAGAAAACTTAGGCTGATCTCCTGTGTTCATTAAAATAAAGCATCCTGTTCCATAGGTATTCTTCACCATTCCTTTACTAAAGCAAGCCTGACCAAACAGGGCTGCATGCTGGTCTCCTGCAACACCTGTTATGGGAATTTCATGCCCCAGCAGTACCTCATCCACACTTCCAAAATAACCGCTACTATCTTTGACCTCCGGCAACATATTAGAGGGAACCTCAAATAATTCCATTAAATCTTCATCCCAACACAATTCACTTATATTAAAGAGCATGGTCCTGGAAGCATTTGTATAGTCGGTAGCATGTACTTTGCCGCCGGTAAAGTTCCAGATTAGCCAGGTATCTATGGTTCCTGCTAATAAATCCCCTTCCTCTGCCATGGCTCTAGCACCAGGAACCTGATTCAGAATCCAATATAATTTGGTGGCCGAAAAATAGGCGTCTATAACCAGCCCTGTTTTCTTATAGATTGTTTCCTGCTTTCCCTTTTGTATCAGTTCATCACATATGCTGGCTGTCCGTCTGCATTGCCAGACAATAGCGTTATGTACAGGCTTTCCCGTATGCCTGTTCCATACTACTAAGGTTTCCCTTTGGTTAGTTATTCCTATAGATGCGACTTGAACAGGATCAATATTGTTGTTTCTTAAAGCATCTTTTAGTGTTGATAACTGGCACTGCCATATTTCTTCAGCGTCATGCTCTACCCATCCTGGTTTTGGGTATATCTGCCTAAACTCCCTTGACGCTTGCCCTACTATCTTGCCAAATTTGTCAAAGATAATAGTCCTGCAGCTGGTAGTCCCCTGATCCAGAGCAACTATGTATTTGTCCCCCATATATCTCTCCCCTTTATCTTATTTGTTATATTAAAATCAAAAATTAGTCCAAAATCCACAGTTCACGTTTACTGGTAGATACAGCTATAGCACCAGCTTTTAAGGCTTGTATTACATCATCTTTTTCTGTTATCATGCCACCTGCAATAATGGGCGGAGAAATTTTATTCTTTAACTCTGATATGGCTCTAGGTATGATTCCTGGCATAACTTCAACAAAATCAGGCTTATAGCTTTCTATCATTTTAATTCCACTTTTGAAGGATAAAGAATCAATCATGAAAATTCTCTGAACAGTAAGTAAGCCAATCTCTTTGCCATAACGCAGTAGATTGCTCCTAGTAGATAATATTCCATCGGGCTTTATGTATTTTTTTATATAATCTATAGCTGTTGTATCTTTGGCCAAACCTTCAATCAGATCTGCATGTACAAACACTTTTTTTCCCAAATCTTTCAAAAAATTAACCCTGTCCTGTATTTCCATAATACTACCTGACAATAAAAAAAATACTTCTATTTTCTTTTGCTCTATTTCATTAGGTAGTACCATGTGAGGCAGTGCACCTATAATAGGATTGGCTTCTAAAGAATCATTTATATTAGACATGGTATTCCTCCTATAAGGATTAGCTATATAGATTTCTATATATAGTTTATATTATATCACAGAAATTTTACATATTTAAGTTTTTTAGTCAACAGTGATCTTATAATTATAAGCATTTTTATGGAAACTTTTTCCTCGTATTTTACATCAATCACTAAATTTAGTCTTCTATAGGTTCACATGAATTATTTACATCAAATAAAAAAAGAAAATAAACAGAAACTATAAAAGCATTAAATCCTAAATATTTTTTATAAGCATTAGTAGTATTTGGGATATAATGCTTTGATTTTTATTTGTGACGGGTTTTCTAATTAAAAATAAAGGAGGTAATATACTTTGAAAAAGAGAATATGGATATTGTTTAGTATTATTTTGTTGATAGGCGCTATTGGATTAGCAGGGTGTACTACCGCTGACAGACGTCCGAACGATACGACTCCTGATGAAACCAGAACAGTACCCAGACAGACTAGGGTAACGCCCCCTACTACTCCTACTCCCGGAACAACCAGAACTGGCCCGGACAATACCAGGGTAGTTCCACGTACAACATCACCTAGAACGTCTATTCCAGACAGCCCAGGTACAACCAATGTCCCAGGTACAGGAACTACACCTGATACAACATCTCCTAGGACTGTCCGTCGTTTAGGGACTACTGACGACACAGCTAGAAGTCAAGCCAAGCGAATAGCCGATGCCGTAGCTAAGGAGAAGAATATTGATGCTGCTAGCTGCGTAATTACTGGAGATACTGCTTTGATAGGGGTACAATTTGACAAACAGTTTAAAGGTGACCTGACAGACAGTATAAAGAAGTCTGTAGAAAAACGGGTAAGAAGCATAGAGCCAGATATTGATAATGTTGTAGTAACCGCAGATCCTGACCTTCTGAGTAGGATTAAAACCATAGCATCAGATATAGAAAATGGAAAACCTCTTTCTGGCTTTACCAATGAAATAGAAGAGATAATCCGAAGAATTAATCCCTTTTAAAGGCAAATATAAAAAAAGTGAGCATATAATTAAAACATATGCTCACTCTTTTTATACTAAGAAGGATTAGAACATTCTAAGCTGTTGATAATCCTCACCATCAGTACTCTTTGAATCCTTATTTTCTACTTTTTCAATATTAAATTCTCCATTGACTCTGGATTTAAGGATTCTCTGTATATACTTTATATCAGCATTCCTGTCCAGCCAGGGTTCTATATCCCTATCTTGAATTATAAGGGGCATCCGGGAATGTATATTTTTAATGCCTTCCACAGCTTCAGTGGTAATTATGACAAAGGTTAGCTTTTGTATGGATTGGCTTTCGTCTATGGATAACTTGAAAATCCCTCCAAGTGAAATAAGATTACGATCCTTCAGACCTATCCCATACTTGACCTTTTTCCCCTTGTCTTCTTCCTTCCATTCGTAGTAGAAATTGGCTGGGATTATACATCTAGCAGTAAAAAAGGAATTTTTAAACATGGGTTTATTCATAATTGTTTCTGAACGCGCATTAATAACGATTCCCTTTTTAAAGCCAAAGGGAAAACCCCATTTAGCATGATCAATGGTTCTTTGGTCATTGTCAAATATTATGGGAGCACTTGTTGAGGGAAAGATCTCGCCGGTCTTGTATTCCCCTACTTTTGATCGCAGTATTTTATATGTCTTTATGATCTCCCTTATTTCAGTATCCAACAGGTATCTTCCACACATATCAATGCACCTTTTCATTAATTATCTGGTTGTGCTAGTTCGACAATTAGATCACTATTTATATAATGGCTATTGATAAGTGATTGTTTTATAGCCATTATAATTCATATGACATGAACTAGCTCAACGGCTTAATTATTTAATTAATAATTATTTCATTAATACTATTTTATTACAGTTATGGATTTGTGCAGGATAACTTTCGGCAATCTTACCATCATAAAATACCTGCACCCTGTCCCCCTCTTTAATTTCATCTACTGAAATCTCATCTCCATTAACATTTACTAAAGCTACTTTTCCTAAGGAAATGGAAATCTTATCAGCCGATGATAGTTCCGACGAACCAGCCTCCGGCTCCACTAGTAAAAAGGACTGACCGTTTTCGAGTATGATAGCATTAAAGGATGTCTCCTCTTTTTTACTAGAATCGTTACAACCCAAAAATAAAAGGACTATAAATATTATACACAAGGTAATAATGATATGTCTATTCATAATCAAACCTCCTCATCAGGTTAGACGATTTATATGTACATTTGTTTCATAAATAAAAATAGGCTATATGATTTCTCCATCAATCATATAGCCCATTTAATTATGGCACCCCCAAGGGGACTCGAACCCCTGTTGCCGCCGTGAGAGGGCGGAGTCTTAACCGCTTGACCATGGGGGCAAATATGGCTGCGGAACTAGGATTCGAACCTAGACACTATGAGTCAGAGTCATATGTGCTACCGTTACACCATTCCGCATTATTCTTCATCTCACGGCTATTAATTATTATACCATATGGTTTGTGATTGTCAACAAAAAATTATCTTGGAACTAATTTAAGATAATAGCAATCCCCCACTCAAAGCGGGGGCTTGCTATTCCCATAATGCCGTTCTCTACTATTTTTATACCCGCCTCTTGGCAGGTGGGTGCCCTATTGCTCAATTCTGCCTTCCCTCAAGGGCATGACATCCTATGAACAAACCCGAGCTCCCGTAGTTACTCTGTGGGTTAAAAACAATAGATTAACGTACATTACAGGATGATAAGCTGATCTCCTATCTTTCTGTACCTATATAATAATATAAGTAAAATACTTTTTCAATAGATAATATTATCTAAATACATTACTTAGACGCCTTCAAGGCCACTATTTTAAGGATTATATAGGTTTTCCTTGATTTACATAGCCAAATCAAATAGTTTTATGTTAATCTAAAATTCAAAAAATAGGCTACCAGGCCCTATTATGTCTGGTCCAGACCAGTTAAGACTTCGTCAAATATCACACATTTTCCGTCATTCCAATGAAGGCATATATCACAAGAATCATCTTCCATTTCCACGGACTTATTTACAAATCCTTGATTTACTGGACTGTATTCAGGACATACCGCAGCCACATAGCGTTTCTGTTCAAAGCTTGGTGCTTCTCTATTTTTCACAAGAATCCTTCCTTTCAATAAAAGATAATATGTCTTTTTTTATTATCTCACCCCCCAATTCTTATATTCATGCCAAAGAACGAAGCTGGGATTTATCTTCGACCTTCATAGCCCATTTCCCACATCTATCTCCCCATCTTGCTAAAGTGGTTTTTCCAGCTATAAATTCGATAATCTCACAGGAATTTGGACAGCCATTACATTCAAAGGCTCTAGCCCTAAAGTCCTGTCTCATATTTTCTATACCCCTAAATGAAGTGCTGCCTTTTCTTTCCGCCTCCCTTTGAGCTAAAATTGCTACACCTATAGCCCCCATAACATCATAGTGTTCTGGCACTATAACTTGATAGCCTAAGGCTTGTTCAAAAGCAGCTCTGATTCCCTGGTTGGCAGCTACACCACCTTGAAATACTATGTTGGGAAGTATTTCTTTTCCCTTGCCCACATTACTAAGGTAGTTTCTTACTAATGCCTCGCATAGGCCCCTTATAATATCTTCAGGAGGACAGCCCATCTGCTGCTTGTGAACCATGTCTGATTCGGCAAAAACAGCACACCGTCCCGCGATCCTTACAGGAGATTTAGATTTTAAAGCCATTTGACCGAACTCCTCTATAGGAATATTAAGTCGTGCCGCTTGACGGTCTAAAAAGGAACCGGTACCAGCAGCACATACTGTATTCATTGCAAAATCCGATACCACACCATTTCGTATTATAATAATCTTTGAATCCTGGCCTCCTATTTCAATAACTGTACTGGTATCAGGATAATAAGTAAGTACTGCTACCCCATGGGCAGTAATTTCATTTTTTACCACATCTGCACCAACCATTACCGATGCCAGATCACGTCCACTCCCTGTCACTCCTACTCCACTAATTTTTATGTTCCCATCATTTCTTTTAGATATATCTTCCATAGCCTTTTTTAATATTGGAATAGGCTTACCTTCAGTACGAACATACAGCTTGTCTACTACTTTATGATCTTTGTTTATAAACACAAGATTTATACTAACTGAACCCACATCAATTCCAAGATAGCACTTTTCCAAATTCATTTTCTCTTCTACTCCTTTCCAGATGCAAAAGGTCTACAAAAGCTTCCAGTCTAGTCTGATAACCGGCCTCTCCAGTTAGTTCGTCCACTACCAATGTCATGATTGGAATGCACTCCTCCTTTGCTATGGTAGGAAGGATACTTTCTGCCACTATCTCAGGCATACATCCAAAGGGTAAAATTTGTATAATCCCATCCATGCCTTCCCTTGAATAATTCAGGGTATGAGCTACAGTTTCCCAAGCATGCCCTCCAATACATAAGCCCAGATAATCCTTTGATGACTCTAAAATTTGCTTTTGTTTACGTCTGAATTTTATATCAGGAGCTAGATGATATTTTACCCAGCCGTCTACCGACATTTCTCGGTGGACTTCAACTCCCATATCCCCTAGCCTTTTCTCAATATTAAGATTTACATAAGGTTCTATAATTGTGTATATCTCTCCTACAAGACCCACTTTAATAGGTTTTTTATTATTGTCTACTTTTATATTTTCCAATTGCTTTCTGGTTTCCTGTATACATTCCAGAATCCCTTGTGCCCCTTTTACGCTTCTAATCTTATCTTCAAACCTGTTGAATGTTCTATCTGTATCTCCCTTATATACTTCTCTACAGCGTTTTTGTAATACAAGTTTAAGGAGCCTTTCTGTCTCTTCACATACTTTAAAAGCTTTGTTTATAGCCCGTAAGCCTTTATAAAGAGGGCTGTTTCCAGTAATTTTTTTTACTCTTTCCCAAAACTCTTTTATTCCTTCTCTTGGCGGATCCAGTATAACTATTTCCACATCATATCCTAAATCCCTTAGAATTTCCTTTTGTACAACACCATAATAACCAAATCTACAAGGACCACAGCTACCAGATAAAACTATGGTATCTGCTCCCCTCTTTATGCTTTCCACATAATTGCCTATAGTCACTTTTAAAGGTAAACAAGCCATTTCAGGGCAGCATTTTAGTCCCACTTCTAAGGTCCTTTTACTTATTCTGGGAGGAATTACTATATTTATTCCCAATTCATCGAATAGAGCTTTTACTGGAATATACATCGTACCCATATGGGGAAAAGTTATAACCATCTTTGCACCTCCATTCCAGCATATCCAAGAAGGCTTCAAGCCTTGTGTCAAATCCCGCTTGGCCGCTATGCTCATCTATAGTAAAAACAGCATAAGGTAATCTAAGCTGTCGTGCATTATACCTACGTATCAATTCTTCGATAAAAGAGTCTATTCCGCATCCAAAACTTGATAAGAATATAATTCCGTCTACCTCATTGCCTTTTAGCCACTCTATTCCGCTACCTAATAAATTCCTTCCATAGCTCCAAAACAACCTTTTGGGCATGGTCTCTAAATTATTCTCTCTAATTGTTTGAGGAACATTAGCTGATATTCTAACATCATACCCTTTATCTCTTATTTTTTTGGCTATATCCATGGATATATATCTATCACATACCAGATAAGGATGAGCAATAATCCCAATAACACCTTTACTGTAATCTAGTTTATCCCATTTTTCCTTTGGATGAAGAATGGCTAAAGGATTTTGTCCGGATTCAATCATAGCCTCATATATGTATTGTCTGCTAATCGCCTCTTTATATGCTCTGTCTACGTGGCTGCTGCTTACACCTAACTGCCTGCCAAGATCATCAAATGCATCTTTCTTATCCCTAATGCCCTTATATAAGTTGTAATTAAAGATTAATAAAGGTGGGAGATTTTCAATGGAATTTTTGATCATTTCAGGTAAACCTATAAATTTTGGGCAAATAAATTCACCTGGAGCAACGCTAACTAGTCTTGGTACAAATATGACATCAACTTTTTCTTTTAAGTATGCTACATGGCCATGAAAAAGCTTCACTGGCAAACAAGCATCATCAACACATAGAGATACTCCTATATTCAATATATCTTTAGTAGTAGGTGGAGAGATGATAATACTAAATCCCAGATAATTTAAAAATGTCTGCCACATTGGAAAATAATCAAAATATAATAGAGCCCTTGGTATCCCAATATTCAATCCTTGTCCCTCCCTTAGGTATTATATCCGTTAAATTTTTATTTTTGATTTTCATCAATCTTTTTTATTATTGACTTTCAGGAGGGTTATTATAACTGTAGCACGTTAATAATAGGATCAGTATCTAATACTAGGGGAAATAAATACCATTAAAGGCTACATAAGAGCTGGCTAAAAAGTATTGATACTTTGAATAATTTAGTATATACTTAAAATAGTGGAATATATTACATATAGATTTGTATAAATATTCTATTATTTTATTCCACACAAATATTAGAATGGAGGGCTGATTTTATGAAAACCGTTAATATTAAATTGTCCCTTGCTGAAAATGTAAAGGATTTTGTCAACATTGTTAGCAAATACCCTTACGAGATTGATCTTCGTTCAGGACGCCATGTGGTAGATGCAAAATCCATACTAGGTATTTTTAGCCTTGATCTTAGCAAGCCTATAATAGTTGAAATCTATTCCGATGATTGTGATGACTTGTTAGAAGAGATTAAAAAATTTATGATCTAAAAGCAAAACCCTCGAACTTCGAGGGTTTTTTTTGATTAAGTATGTATTCAATTACTGTGTAATAGCCCAGTTCTCCTTAATATAGGCAAAACATATATAGAGCTAAGGGATGCTATTATAGCCGAAAGCAAGTCTGTAGGTATAAAAGGTATTAATCCCACCCCTAAAACAGCTGATACAGACATTGATTTATGCATATAAAAGTTCATAATAAGATACAAATGAGTTAAGCCACATATATATAGTCCCATTAAACCCAATAAAACTGCACCAAATACTTTATGTAGTTTATATTCCTTGACATTTTCAGTTACTTTGCCAATTATATAGGAACATAGGGCAAAACCTACAAGATAACCGAAAGTGGGCTGTAAAACATAAGCTGGCCCTCCCCCGTTTGTAAATATGGGAATACCAATTAAGCCTACTGCTAAATATAACAACTGAGAATATAATCCACGTCTTGCACCCAATAACAAGCCTGAGTAAGCGCAAAATAATACCTGTAATGTTATAGGCACATAAGGAATTGGAATTTTTATGAAAGCTCCTATTGCAGTTAATGCTGCAAACAAGGCTACCAAAATCATATCCTTTGCTTTAAAATTCTCCATATAACCATACCCCTTCTAGTCTTCTTTTTATGGGGTTATTCTATCAAACTTAAATTGACTTGTCAACCAAAAGCATATAAACGGTTTACAAGTCTGCTTGCGCTTTACAAACTTGCATTATAACCAGCAACAAAACCAGATGACCATGCCCACTGAAGGTTAAATCCTCCGCATTGTCCATCTATATCAATAATTTCTCCAGTAAAATAAAGGCCTTTTATAATTTTAGATTCCATGGTGTTAGGATCAATTTCTTTTGTATTGACACCACCTGCTGTTACTTGTGCACTGGACCAGCCCTTTGTTCCTCGTATCTTAAATCTCCAATCCGTTAGAATATTGGCAATTTTTTCTCTTTCTTCCTTTGAAAGAGTTTGAACGGGAGCTTTCAAATCCTTAATGCCTGCTTCCTTTAACAAGACTGGTATAAGTCTTTTATTAATAAGTCCTACTAAACTGAATTCAACAGTTTTTTCTGTAGCCTTATTAAAACGCTTCTCTATAAGATTATTCACCTGCTGTTGTGACATAGTATCAATTATGCTTATCTTTAAAACTGGATTCTGTCCCTTTAGCAGCAATTCACCAGCTTTTCGGCTTATCTGTAATATGGGAGGTCCTGATACCCCATAGTTTGCAAAGAGAATATCTCCTCTATCCTTGGCTACAGATTTATTTTTTTGTAATACTTCCGCAGTACCAACAAATTTTACACCTTGAATCTGCTTAAAAAAGCTACCCTCCAGCATAATTTGAACCAATCCTGGAAATACATTTACTATGGAATGTCCTAACTGTCGAGCAAGATGGTATCCATTACCATCAGATCCACTAGATGGCATTGCTTTCCCGCCAGTAGCAATTATCACCCTATCCCCTTCAATAGAAGAACCATCCTCCAGCTTAAGCTGAAATCTGTTATCTCCCTTAACAGAAATATTCTGTACAAAAGCATTACATATTACCTTAACTTGTCTTTTTTCTAATTGATACCTAAGCACATCTAGTACACTGGATGCCTGATCTGACATTGGAAAAACCTTGCCCCTGTCTTCAATCTTATGTACAATTCCCAGATCTTCAAAAAATTCTATAGTTTGATAGACATCAAATTGAGCCAAGGCACTATAAACAAATTTGGGATTATTACCGTGATAATAGCTAATATCCGTATTAATATTTGTATAATTGCATCGTCCATTTCCTGTAGCCAGTATTTTCTTTCCAACTCTTGGGTTTCTTTCCAATATCGTAACATCTGCTCCTTGTCTTCTTGCAGTTATAGCAGCCATCATACCTGAGGCGCCACCACCAACAACAATAACCCTTATGTTCTTCAATATAAGCTCCCCCAAAATCTAAAATACTATTATAGGATTATACCACAATCATAGAATAGCATTCAAAAAATTAATGCAAAATAGTGATTATTAAAATCAGATAATAAAAAAATATTTAAATTTCCTTTTTATTGATAGGATATATTTTATTGCGCTTCCAGCAAATCCACAGTATTATTTTTTTATTTCTACACACATTAATAATACAAAACAATAATACTTTGTATAATTAGATTATTGATAGTTTATATGGGTGTTATTGTTTTGTTGAAATAAATTATAATAAGTATATTGAAAGGAGAATTTGTAAATGGCAGCAGGAAGTGGAAATACTGGACGTAACAGACAATTGGTGCCCGAAGCTCACAAGGCACTGGATGACATGAAATATGAAATAGCGAGGGAATTTAATCTACCTGTAACTCAAGGTTCTGAAGATTACTGGGGCAACTTAACTGCTCAGCAATGCGGTAAAGTTGGCGGAGAAATGGTTAAACGATTAATAACCATGGCTCAGAATCAAATTAAATAATAATCTAGAATATACTATTAGTAGATAAAATAATACGGCGTTTTTTTTCGCCGTATTATTTTGTTGTATTTTGTGCTATAATCATAATATTATATCCTTAGAATTTCTAAAGATTTGTATGAGGTGGGAACTATGAATCAAGATACTAATGTTTTAGCTGAGGACAAATTGTCCATACTGTATTTTATGGGATGTTTAGGAATCCCTTTAACTAATAGTCAAATTACTCGTTTTTTTATAGAAAATAATATTATTAATTATTTTGAACTTCAGCAATATATAATTGAGCTAATATCTGGCGGGTTGATAGACAATATGGAAACAAGTAATTCTCAATTTCTAACCTTATCTTCTAAGGGTAATAAAGTTTTAGCTTTTTTTAAGAAGAGAATCTCTCCTACACTAAGGAATATTATAGAATCCTATGCAGAGAATAATAGGGCTCGTCTAAAGGATGAGAGTCAAATTACTGCTGATTACAAAAAGATCAATCATAAGCAATACGAGGTATTATGTAGGGTAACTGAAAAGGAACTGGTTCTTATGGAACTAAAACTGAATGTTCCCGATAGCAGTCAGGCCAGAACAATATGTGAAAACTGGCGCCTTAGAGCACCCGAGGTCTTTAAGGCTATGTTAGATCGATTAATATAGTGTGTGTTTTCATATAAATATAATGCCATTAGGTTCTTTCCCTACCTTCATAGAATTGATTTTTTTACCCTCTACCCAATCAACAACTGAAATAGAATTATCGTTGGGATTGGTTACATACACGTACTTCTCTTTAGGATCCATAGCCATACCATGTGTCATGCCATTTGTGGGCACATGGTTTACTATTTTTTTCTCACCTATATCCACGACAACCAGCCCTCCATTGCCCATTGAGGCAATAAGTATATATTTCCCATCTTTAGTGTTACAAATTTGACCGGGTAATGCATTTAAACTAATATCGGTTAATGTATCGTAGCTGCCAGTATCCAGTATCTTAATGCTTCCCATATCGCTATTGTTGGAAGAAGTACAACCTATATATAAAAAATCACCTTTTGAGGAATATTTTACTTGCATGGGGTTTTTATCTAACCTAATAATTTTTTTTTCAGATAAATCATCAGCATCAATTATCATTATATTATTTGAGTTAAAATTGGCTATAGCTAATGTTCTTAAGTGGGGATTAAAATCTATCCCTTGAGGCATGGAACCAGTTTTCATTTGACTAATTAATTTCATTTTTTTAATACAAACCACGGATATTGTATCGGAGTCACTGTTGGTGACAAAAGCCAAGCCTCCTTCTTGATCACAGACCATATACCAAGGGCGCCTTCCTGTGGCAACTGAATCTAGTATTTCCCCTTTTAATAAATCAATAGATGTTATAGAATCTGCATAGTATTGGCTAACTAAAATCTTACAGCTCTTGTCATACCCTACCAAATGGTAAGGACCAGAATCGTTTGGAAGCTGTATCCTTTCAATTTCGCGGAAAAGGTAGGGATCAATAACTGAAATAGTGCTATCTCCAGTATTGCAAACTACAATTAAAGACTTATAATTCATAAATACCCTCCCCAAAATATTAATGGCTATTGAATGTGAAACTATCATAAAAGGGAATTTGGCCCGTAGTATTAGTTCACACCATATGAATCACAATGATTATTAAAAGTTCCCTTATCAGCAGCCATTATATAAATAGTGATCTAACAGTTGAACCAGTGCAACCAGCTAATTTAGTCTAATTTCATTATATGGAGGGAAGGTAAAATGTGTAATTGAAAAGAGGGAGATATTTTTTTTACATAAAAAATACCTCCAGGTAGATAATCTAATTTTTTATCAATTAGATTGTCTACTTTGGAAGTATTTCATCTAGTCTATAAATTATATTAAACTTTGCTTTTTATATGAGTTCTCGCAGTCCCTGCCAGGTATAAGGATCCACATATTAGTACAACGCCTTGATGGCCTGCAATATCTATTGCCTTATCAATTGCATCTGGGATCTTTGGTTCAGTTATTACCCGGTCACAATATTCTAAAGCCTTACTACTTAGCTGTTCAGGGTCCATAGCTCTAGGATTGTCAGGTTTAGTTGTAACTGTGGTATGAGCCAAAGGACAAACTTTGCTAACGACTGCATCAACTTCCTTGTCATTTAGTATACCCAACACCAAAGTTACCTCTTCTTTGTCAAAATATTTACTGATAGTATCAGCTAGTGCACTGGCACCGGCTGCATTATGAGCACCGTCGATAATAATCAATGGATTTTGATAAACTTTTTCCAAGCGTCCTGGCCATTTTGTCCTGGCCAGCCCCTGATAAATGGATGTCTCAGGTACCAAGACCCCCAAACCCCTTACTACCTCTATAGCTGTCAAGGCAGTTGCTGCGTTCAATAGCTGATGCTCACCAATTAAGTTTAGTCTAAGATCTTTATATTCCCTGCCTTTATATCGGAAATCAAAAAAATTACCTTCCAGGGATGATTCTTTAACATTTATTTGATCAGGAGAAACTTCATATAATAATGCATTCCTATCTTTTGATACTTGTCTAAGAACTGATATAGCTTCACTTAACTGGGGATAGGTTACCACTGGTCTGCCTGGCTTTATTATACCAGCTTTTTCAAAGGCGATTTCCCCTAAAGTGTTGCCTAACACATCCATATGATCAAAGCCAATGGATGTGATTACTGACAATAAAGGTTTGTCCACGACATTGGTAGCATCAAAGCGGCCTCCCAAGCCCACTTCCACCACAGCCATATCAACTTGTTGCTTCGCAAAGTAAACCAGACCGATGGCGGTTATAATTTCAAATACGGTGGGATGGTTGCGTCCCTCCGCAACCATCTCTTCCACCTTTTCTTTTACTATTTCAGTGACAGCACCTAAATCCTCCCGAGGCATTTCTTTGAGATTTATTTGAATTCTTTCAGTAAAATTTTCTAAATAAGGGGATGTAAACATTCCTACCTTGTATCCTGCCTCATGAAGAATATGAGCTATCATTGAAGTAACTGAGCCTTTGCCATTTGTTCCTGCTACATGGATATATTTAAACTTATATTGTGGGTTACCCAATCGATTTAGTAGGTCAGTGATATTCTCCAGTCCTAGTTTGGATCCAAATTTATAGGCTCTATATATATATTCCAAAGCTTGGTTATAATTCATTGAAATACCTTCCACCTGCCCTTACTTCATCATTTTTTTCAAAGCCTCTATGCGGTCATTTACTTTATCCATCATCTCATGATACTTCTTAAGTTTTTGCCTTTCCTCCTCCACTATGGCAGGAGGCGCTTTTTTAACAAAATTCTCATTGGATAGCTTTCCATTAGCTCTGGCAATTTCTTTATTTAGGGTTTCCTTTTCCTTATTAAGCCTTGCCATCTCCTTGTCTAAATCAACTAAATCTTCTAATGGCATAAATATTTGTGCCTTGTCTGTAACTGCAGAAACGCTGTTTTCAGGTATATTCTCTTCAGTTTCCTCCAAGGTTACCTTTGATGCATAAGCCAGTCTTTCAAAGTAGATTTTACCCTCTTCAAATACTTCTTCATAACCCTGGGAAGGAATAATGACCACCTGTGCCTTTTGGGATGGATGTACATCCATTTCAGCCCTAATATTTCTTATACTTCTAATGGCATTCATTATTGCTTCCATTTGATCTTCGGCCTTTGCATCTACTTCATCTTCATTGTACTCAGGCCAAGGGGATATCATAATACTTTTCCCTTCATGAGGCAAGTGTTGCCATATCTCCTCTGTTATAAAAGGCATAAAAGGATGCAGTAGTTTTAAGGTATTGGACAATACATAGGTAAGTGTATACAGCACTATTTCCTTTTGCTCTTCTCCCTGGTCATATAATCTTGGTTTGGCAAGCTCAATGTACCAATCGCAGAACTCACTCCAAATAAAATCATAGAGTTTCTGAACTGCAATACCCAACTCATATTTTTCAAGATTGTCAGTAACCTCTTTAACAAGTCTATTGTATTTACTGACTATCCAACGGTCAGGCAGCTCCAATTTCTCTATATCAGGTTTCTTTGGAACAGCATCCTTTAGATTCATCAGAATAAACCTGGAGGCATTCCATATTTTATTAGCAAAATTTCTGGAGGCTTCTACACGTTCATAATGGAACCTCATATCATTCCCTGGTGAGTTCCCTGTAAGGAGACTAAGTCTTAGAGCATCGGCACCATATTCTTCAATTACCTCTAAAGGATCTATACCATTACCTAAAGATTTACTCATCTTTCGCCCTTGTGCATCCCTAACAATGCCATGGATAAATACATGACGGAAAGGAACATCACCCATATGCTTCAGTCCGGAAAAGATCATTCGGGCTACCCAGAAAAATATAATGTCATAACCTGTTACAAGAACGCTGGTTGGATAAAAATACTCTAACTCTTCCGTCTTATTAGGCCACCCTAAAGTTGAGAAGGGCCAAAGGGCAGAACTAAACCATGTATCCAAAACATCCTCATCCTGCTGGAATCGTGTACTACCACATTTGGTACAATAATCTGGCATATCCCGAGATACTATTGTATTATTGCAGCCTTGGCAATAGTAAGCAGGAATTCTATGACCCCACCATAATTGCCTGGAAATGCACCAATCCCTGATATTCTCCATCCAATTAAAGTATATCTTTTCAAATCTTTCAGGTATGAACTTAATACGTCCATCTCTAACAGCTTCAATTGCAGGTTTGGCTAAAGGTTCCATCTTTACAAACCACTGTTTGGATACAATAGGTTCTACTACAGTATCGCATCTATAGCAGTGCCCTACATTATGGCTATGTTCCTCAATTTTGGCTAAAAGGCCTTGAGCCTCCAGGTCCAATACGATTCTTTTTCTTGCTTCATATCTATCAAGGCCTTGATATTTTCCTGCATGTTCATTCATTATTCCTTCATCGTCCATAACTCGAAGCTGTTCAAGGTTGTGACGAAGCCCTACCTCAAAATCGTTAGGATCATGGGCAGGTGTAATCTTTACAACGCCTGTACCAAACTCCCTATCTACATATTCGTCAGCTATAATGGGTATTTCACGATTCATCAGGGGCAGTATTACCTTTTTACCTATGAGATGCTGGTATCTTTCATCTTCAGGATGGACTGCTACAGCAGTATCTCCCAGCATGGTTTCAGGTCTTGTGGTTGCAATGGTCAGTTTCTCATTGCTGTCCTTAATTGGATAGTAAATATGCCAGAAATGGCCTTCTTGCTCCTGATGCTCTACCTCAGCATCTGATAAAGCCGTCTTACACTCTGGGCACCAGTTGATAATCCTGTCACCACGGTATATAAGGCCCTTTTCATATAGTCTTATGAACACCTCAATAACTGCCTCACTACAGCCTTCATCCATAGTAAAGCGCTCCCTGGACCAGTCAAGGGATGATCCTAATTTTTTTAACTGATCTACAATCTTTCCACCGTATTTTTCTTTCCATTCCCATGCTCTTTCTAAAAAACCTTCTCTTCCAACATCATTTTTAGTTAGTCCTTCTTTTGCCATTTCTTCAACTATTTTTACTTCAGTAGCAATACTAGCATGGTCAGTTCCTGGAACCCATAGTGCTGAATATCCCTGCATTCTTCTCCAGCGAATCAGAGTATCCTGTAGTGTATTGTCCAGGGCATGACCCATATGAAGCTGCCCAGTTATATTTGGAGGAGGAATTACAATACAGAAAGGTTTTTTACTCCTGTCTACTTCACCTCTAAAATAACCTCTCTCCACCCATTCCCTATATATTTTATCTTCTACTTGTTTTGGATCGTAGGTTTTTGCAATAATTCGATCTTCACTCATCCTATACTCTCCTCTCCCATTATTTAGTAATTCTAATCAATCCAAATAAACCTATAAGAACTCCAAGTATTTTTAACATAACAGTTACCTTGAAAGCCTTATGGGATGAAACTCTTAATATCTTTATAGATATAAATTTAGCACCATAGGTGATAAAAGCGGCTATTATGAAAGCCCACAAACCCACTTTATCTATATTAAGTAAATTATCTAACGCCAGTTTTAACATAAACAACACCTTTCATGAATAAAAAAAGCCTTACATCCTAAGGACAAGGACGTAAGACTCCGCGGTACCACCTTGTTTTTTGCTTATATAGTAGTATACAATACATAAGCAAACGCTCAAAATCTTTAACGGGATTAGCGTTCCAGCCTACTTACATTTCAGCTGAAATGTTCAGAAGCGACCTTCCATTTTCTTGAACCGGGG
The DNA here is from genome assembly GCA_012735575.1 of Clostridiales bacterium. Lineage (GTDB taxonomy): Bacteria > Bacillota > Clostridia > Caldicoprobacterales > UBA3941 > JAAYGY01. Next base: position 57,710 of record JAAYGY010000002.1, on the reverse strand, counting down.
AAACCTCTCAGCCAGCGGATTTCCTTTTCTGTCGGCCTTAAAAATGTACTCCTCTTCATCATCACATTGATATGAACTTGTTGCTCAAAACCAGTGACATTTTTATAACTATTATAACCTATAAAGATATGTTGTCAAGACTTAAATTATGCATTGGTGTTATGATTGCCGAGATTTATTATACCATATTGAACAAGGGCGAATAAGGTAAGAAAAACTGCAATCCCTAACATATAGTAGGCGTAGGGTAATTCAAACACCAGAGCTATAATAGCTACATAAAAGGCTGCACTAGCAGCTTTTCCAACAATATTAGATTGTACTACAGTCTGTCTGTTTTTATATAAGAATATGGCACCTAGTACCATTAATAGTTCCTTAGCCAGCACTATAATGATAACAATTAAGGGAACTATATTCACTGTGTACAAACTTATAAGGACCACAATTAGCATCAGCTTATCGGCTAAAGGATCCATGAGCTTACCCCATTTGGTGATCATATCGTATTTCCTGGCAATGTACCCATCTAGCACATCAGTAATACCTGCCACTACAAAAATAATAATACCCCATTTTAAATTGTTCTCTATAGCAGGATTATTAAAGACATAGATAAATACACCTACGAGACAGAATCTAATAGTTGTCAATATATTGGGTATGTTCATGTTTATTTTCCTCTTCTCTTTATATAGCTTTGACTTAATTTGGACTTTTCCCGACAAATTTATACTAGCTATTACTTATTGTTCTATATTCTACTTATAATTAAAAATTCCTCCAAAACGAGCGAAGGAATTACAATAGAATAGTGGTCGGGATGACAGGATTTGAACCTGCGACCCCTTGCTCCCGAAGCAAGTGCGCTACCAAACTGCGCCACATCCCGAAGAATATGGAGCCAATAAGGGGACTCGAACCCCTGACCTACGGTTTACGAGACCGTTGCTCTACCATCTGAGCTATATTGGCATAATACACCTAACATAATAATTCATTATATCATATGAGTATTAAAATGTCATCTTATTTTTCTAATTCCTATAATCAAGCTTTCTGATAGTATAATTCACCTTTTATTAATCCCTGAATATTATAAAAGTACCTAAACTATGATAAATTTCCGGAGGTGCTATTATCATATGAAAACAGTAAAATATATCATTTTAGCGCTGGTTTTGATGCTGACTGTTTCTTTTCTTGTATCAGGCTGCAATCAGCAACAAGGTCACAAAGTCCGCTTGATAGAAGTGACCCATTCAATTTTCTATGCTCCTCAATATGTTGCAATACATGAAGGATATTTTAAGGAGGAAGGTATAGACATTGAACTTTCTACAGGTGAGGGAGCTGACAAGGTCATGACCGCTGTATTAGCTGATCAGGCCGACATTGGTTTTATGGGGCCTGAAGCAGCTATCTATGTTTATAACGAAGGCAGAGAGGATTACGCACAAATTTTTGCTCAATTAACCCAAACAGACGGTTCCTTTTTGATGGGTCGTGAAGAAGAACCAGACTTTAAATGGGAGAATCTAAGAGGAAAAACTATTATAGGCGGACGAAAAGGTGGAGTTCCCCTAATGACTCTTGAATATGTACTTAAGAAACATGGATTAATACCTGGTGAAGATGTAGAAGTCCTGACCAACATTCAGTTTGCACTAATGGCTGGTGCCTTTACCGGCGGGACTGGAGACTATGTAACCCTTTTTGAACCAGTAGCCTCAACATTAGAAAACGAAGGTGCAGGTTATGTTGTTGCTTCTGTAGGAGTTGCTGCTGGCAATATACCTTATACAGCATATACTGCGAAAAAAAGCTTCATTGAAAAAAATAAGGATCTAATTCAACGTTTTACCAATGCAATTTATATGGGTCAGCAATTTGTTAAGGATAGATCTCCTGAAGAAATAGCTAAAGCTATACAACCAGCTTTCCCAGACAGCGATCTAGATCTACTTACACAGGTTGTTCAAAGGTATAAGGACCAGGATTCCTGGGCTACCAATCCTATTCTAAAAGAAGAAGACTTTAACCATTTGCAGGATATCATGGAGATGGCTGGTGAACTTGATAAAAGAGCATCCTATGAAGAACTTATAAACAATGAATTCGCCGAAAATGCAGTTAAATAATGATATCAAAATTTTAGAATAAGCAAACTAAAAGCCCCCTAGGGGGCTTTTAGTTTAACAAATCATATGCCGGAGAATATAATGAATTATGAACATAACCTTTAGAAATCATATATAAACCTATATATCTACGCATGCAAGGGGGACTGAATATATGAATAAAAAAGATATGGTAAGCCTAAAAAACGTGTCCTTGAAATATTATACTCTGGAGGGTGAAACCCACGCTGTTAATGATATATCCTTCTCTGTTAAACAAGGAGAATTTATTGGAATTGTTGGTCCCAGTGGATGTGGGAAAACTACTATACTTTCTCTAATTGCAGGATTGATAAAACCTACTAAGGGAGAAATTCTAGTAGATGGCAAAAAAGTTGAAGGTCCTTCAACTGATGTAGGGTACATGTTACAACAAGATCATCTCTTTGAATGGCGTACTATAATGCAAAATGCACTATTGGGTCTTGAGATCCATGGCAAGACAAACCGGGAAACCAAAGAAAAGGTAGAAAGACTACTAGAAACCTATGGTCTGGGGGAATTTAAAAACCATTATCCAGATCAGCTCTCAGGAGGAATGAGACAGCGAGCAGCTCTAATACGCACCCTTGCTGTTGATCCTAAAATCTTATTACTTGATGAACCCTTCTCAGCTCTAGACTATCAGACGAGGTTGGCAATGTCTGATGAAGTAAGCACAATCATTCGAAAAGAGGGTAAAACTGCACTACTAGTTACCCATGATATTTCTGAAGCAATCAGTATGTCTGACAGGGTTATAGTTCTAAGTAAAAGACCTGCTACTATAAAGAGCATTCATGAAATTCAACTAACCAGTGAAAGAGATAACCCTATAAGCCGTCGCCAAGCTCCAGAATTTCGTCAGTACTTTAACACCATATGGAAGGAGTTGGATGTACATGTACAATAAGAATAATCACAAAGCAGTATCCAAAGAGCATGCAGAGTATATTGCCAAAATTAAAAAAAGAAAACTCTTAATACGACTTACCCAAATAAGCATTCTGATTATTTTTATAGCACTGTGGGAGTTGACAGCCAGACTTAAAATAATCGATGCCTTTATTACTAGCCAGCCTAGTAGAATAATAAATACTTTGATAAGTCTACATGAGGAAGGAACCCTTTGGATGCATATTTCCATCAGTATCTTAGAAACAATAGTAGGCTTTATATTGGGAACTGCATTTGGCACAGCTATTGCAATAATACTATGGTGGTCAGATTTTGCTGCCAAAGTAGCTGACCCCTATCTTGTGGTGCTAAATAGTCTGCCTAAGGTTGCACTAGGTCCCATTATCATTGTATGGATTGGCGCAGGACCTTTTGCTATTATAACCATGGCTCTATTGGTATCCCTTATCGTTACTATCATTACAGTGCTCAACGGTTTTTTGGAGATCAATCCCGACAAGATTAAACTGCTTCAAACCTTTGGGGCAACAAAGCTACAAATACTCAAAAAAGTTATCCTCCCTGCCAGTATTCCTACCATAATATCAGCTCTTAAAATCAATGTGGGTATGTCCTGGGTAGGAGTTGTTGTTGGAGAATTCCTAGTTTCCAAGGCAGGACTAGGTCATTTAATCGTGTACGGCGGTCAAGTGTTTAAGCTCGATCTAGTTATGACCAGCATATTTATACTTTCAATTGCAGCGGTTTTAATGTATCAGTTTACTGCTTGGTTAGAGAAAAAACTTATAAAATGGCAAAATTAAGTTAAAAAAGATGAGAGAAACTTTATCTCTCATCCTTTTTTATCTATAGTAATCTTTTTTAATTGAGGTAGACTAAATGCGCCTAAAAACTTGCCCCCAAAAACATCATCACTTTTCATTGAATCCAACCATGCTTTGGTCTTGTCCATGTTATCCCTGTGTAGAAAGAACAGGCTTTCAGTTGTTAAATTATCAGAACCATATAATTTTGCTATCTGTTCTATAATATAATTAGCCCCTTTAATAGGAATACTGTAGGCTAAAAACCTATCCCATACATCCAATTTGGGTTTAGGTAAATCCGATTGTAAAGGATTTTCTAAGTAATTCTTAAAGCTCCTCCACAGAACATTATTGATAGCACCAAAATTTGTCCTCTTACGTATAAATTGAGAATATGCCATGAGAATCAGAGACAACCCCACAACTACCAAACCCTTTACTGCTTCTCCCATTGTGTATAATACAACCCCAGGTATAATGGCTACAACACCAATAAGTAAGCCATAGAGTTTTGCCCTTTTAACGTTTTCGAAGAATTTCCATTTATCGGCCTGGTCAAGAACTAGTTTCTTCCATGTATTATATTTATACTGATAACGTTGGCTATTACTACTATCTTTAATCCATGTTTCAAAATCTTTGGTGGATATATTGGTAGAACCATGTCCGAAGTCATCAAAAAGCCATATTAATAGATATTGCTCATGAGCTTTCAAATCCTTGGTATCTGTTTCTGGATTTTGGGAAAGAACAAAACCTTCCTCTTCCTGTGATTCTGCTTTTATATATCCTCTATTTACTAAATCAATTAAAGTAGCAATAATATAATCCTCTCTTATCCTGCCTTTATTCATAAATACCCCTAACTCAGCAGGAGTATAGTAATTGGCTGGCAATTCATTTACATAGGTTTTTTTAATACCCGTTTTTGGGTCCTTGTCATACTTTACAAAAAGAAATGCCAATACCCCGACAATAAAGACACATGAAAGAATAGTAAGTAGCTTAACTGTTAATTGACGTCTTTCATAGGCTTGACGGGCTTGTCCTATCATTTCTTCATATTGTTGCATGTCAGCCAAAACTTGTTCAGTTATTTCATTATCTATGATTTTTCTGCCTTCAGCAACCATAGAAGTAGGCAATAACAATAGTAGCCTTAGATCATCCTCACCAGTCATTAGGCTAGCATCAAATTGAACAACACTATTATCTTGCAGTTGTTGACTATAGAGAACTCCCTGTAAAAAAGCTTGTGTTAGTTCTACATCCCCTCCCTTGGGAATATGTACACTAATAGAAATGTCTCCCAGACAAGGACCATCCTCCTTGTTAATAAAGGACCATTCCAACAAAGCCATATCCTTATATATACCTACTAGATCATATAAGGTGTATTTATAGACCAGAGTTTTTTGTTTTTCTTCTGCATCTACAGATATATCTATTCCGTTAATAAAACCATATTCCTGGTCATATAAAACCTCATAAGCATCCGATTTAATCTGCTCCAGCTTAGATTTTTTAATATCTTCTTCATTGACTTCAGAAACATGGTGTATGCTTATATTTTCTACTGCAGATGCAGCAAATGCGTCAATATTTTTTCTTACAACACCAGTATAATTTTTATTAAACTTATATGTCACATATTCCTCTACTGATACTGAACCGTCAGTGTTCACATGGATCATAGCCTCATAGGAATGAATATCCCATGATTTGGGCGTATCTTCACTAGCTAAAGATTCACATACTCCCAATGTGGAAATAAAAATTATAAAGGACAATATTAAAAAGATATGTTTTTTCAAAGTCTCCCACCCCTTTTCATAAACATTCTAACACGAAATTTAATCTATCTCCATACTTTTATAAAAAATTAATATCATATAATTATAGAAACATAATATATGGTATTATAAGATTAGATAGATTAGTAAATAATCAGTAGAAGACCTATGAGCAATATTGTGGGAGTGATAGAATGAGTTATATAAAAAAACCATATATTTACTCTATCCTGACCATAATCCTGGTCGCTATTATATTGTTTATTTTTGTCAAAAAAAATCCAGCAGTCAGAAACCTGGATGAATTCTTAAAGAATATTAATAAATCGTCCAGAATATCTTTGATAGATTATATAGTACCAGAGCTTCATGATGATGCTTTTCTTACTCTTCTAATGGATGAAAACATAATAAAAGATCACAAAATATTGGAATCTCAAAAATATGAACACAATGTAAAAATCAAAGTATCCCTTACTACTGAATATGGTTCTGTTCCTGTATGGTTTATTCTATCCAAAATATCAAACAGATGGTTAATCACCCAATTCCCTAAAATCGCCAATATTGAAGCAGCTGTGCCCTTGGCAGCTAAAGAAAAAAGTAATAATTATATTGAATATCAAATGGATGTGGCAGGAACTCATCTATATTGTGTTTTCCCATCGCAAAAAAGTAGTATAAATATTGGTATGCCTCTTTCCCTTGTGCTAATAGAAGATTATATACTTCTATATGAACATATGATACCTCTTCATCTTAACAGGGTAATGTCTGCATCACCCAGCCACATTGAAGATTCACACATAGGATACATACCCATTGAGTCATCATTGAACATATATGAAATCTATAACAATAAACCGGTATATAGTAAAAGCTCCATATTGCCAGTAGGCATAATGGATGTTACCTTGTATTATCCCCCTTCTTCAAAAAACAAGATCCTAATAGGATATGTTAATCCAAATAGAATGCCAAATAATATAATACGTGTTGTTCTTAATAATACAGATTTTCAAAGCCTTGTTCATCAAGAGGTAAGATTATCATCTAGTCATGGACTAAATATAAAAAATATAGTTGATGATATGGAGTTTAACATGGAAAAGGATCAGGAAATAGTTTTTATGAATGATGGGGAAAATGGCATACAGTTATATAGTAATGGCAATTTAATCGCATCATCTTCCAACCGTTGGTATATTTCTCCTAGAAATGGAGGTAATATAATCCTAAACAGTATTATTCGAGCTCAAACTCAAGGGCTATCTGGCACTCCATATAGAGGAAATATTGAAATTTCAAGTAATGGTAATGGATTAACAATAATCAATGAGGTAGACCTGGAAGAATATCTGTATTCTGTTGTACCCAGTGAAATGCCTATCAAGTTTGGCCTTGAAAGCCTTAAGGTTCAAGCTGTTGCAGCTCGTGCCTATGCTGTTAGAAGCCTGAAATCCAAAGGTTTTGCAAGCCTAGGTGCCCATGTTGATGACAGCACAGCAAGTCAGATGTATAACAATATCCAAGAACATCCTATTGCCATACAGGCTGTTGACCAAACCCGGGGCCTGGTCCCTCTTTATGAAGGTGAAATTATTGATGCTCGTTTCTTTTCTACTTCTTGTGGCTATACTGCTAATTTTCATGAAACATGGAGCATAGAGGATGTTTTCCCCAGCACAGAAATTCCTTACTTATCTGCACAGCCCCAATTTGAAGGAGACGCAGCCAGCCTTTATAATGAGGAAAATTTTAGAGCTTTTATCAACCAAAAAAATCTGGAAAGCTATGACCAGTTCTCCCCATTTTTCCGTTGGTCTTTTACCATGACTCGAGAGCAAATCGAAGCTGTGCTAAATCAAAATATAGCTGCCTTACAGCAAAATCAACCTGCTTTCGTCCTGACACGGGATAATGAAGGAGCTTTTAGTCAGCAACCAATACCTGAAAACCTGGGAAAACTACAAAACATTACACCTATTAAAAGAGGTCAGGGTGGCAATGTTATGGAACTAGAAATCACTACCACCAGCGGAGTTTATAGGGTTATAAAAGAGCTCAATATTAGACGGCTTTTAAAACCTGTTAATCTTATCCCTGGTGAAAAGCCTATACAGATACTTCGTCATGATAACAGCATTGTTACTGACTTCCCCATTCTGCCTAGTTCTTTTTTCTATATAGACATAATCAGAGATAATAGGGGGGAGGTTTCCCAGGTTATCTTTACTGGCGGTGGATATGGACACGGAGTTGGCATGAGCCAGTACGGGGCTTATGGTCTTTCTCTATTGGGCAAATCCTATTTAGAAATTATTGAGCATTTTTATCCAGGTACCAAGCTTGAAAATCTATACTAAGAACTCTCTGGCTTTTTCTAGTAAGACTTCTCTACTGTTTTCTATTTCTTCATTGATTACTAAGTCCAATAGCTTGTTAAGAATAATCCCTATTTCTCTTCCCTGGGGAATCCCTAGTTTAATAAGGTCATGACCGTCAATAGTCAAATCTTTTAGATTGATGCAGGCTCCCTCCGCCAGAACATTACCCAATATTTCTTCTATAGCATCCAGGTGGTCCAGCTTTTCCTTGAAGTATAAGGGATTTTTGGCTAAAGCATCGGCTCTCTTTACCTTTAATAATCTTCTAAACTGGATCTCCCCTATTTCTCTAAGCAATCTGTTAATACTTTTCCTAGTTCGTGCTATTTGTCTATTATGATATTTAATTAACTGGACTATATCCTGTGTGTCCCTATTTGAAAATCTCATTCTCCTTAAAACTTTTTTGGTTATTTGAGCAGATATATCAGCATGTCCATAAAAATGACCAATTCTATTATTATCCATTGAAAAGCATAAGGGCTTGCCAATATCATGAAAAAACATGGTGACTCTTAAAACAGTATCTTTTTCAATTAATTCTACAGATTTTAAAGAATGCTCATATACATCGTATATATGATGATCATTATACTGCACAAATCCAACCATAGCTTCAGTCTCAGGTATTAAAAATAAAATTATATCCCTAAACTCCCTAAAAGTATCATACACTTTTATTCCCAGCAAAGCCTTGCAAAATTCAGCGGTTATGCGTTCTTGGGAAATATTCCTAAGTAAGTGCATGCATTCCAGCATAGCCTTTTTTGTCCTGTCTTCAACCTGAAACCCTAGAATTGATGCAAATCGAATTCCCCTGAGAATTCTAAGAGCATCTTCGGTGAAGCGTTCTTTTGGATTGCCTACACAACGTATTATACTGTTTTTTAAATCTTCCTGACCTCCAAAAGGATCAATAATATGATTATCTGTCATCGCACAGGCGTTAATAGTAAAATCCCTGCGCCTTAAATCCTCAATTATGCTATCAGTAAAATATACTTTATCTGGTCTGCGTCCATCGGTATACTGATCATCTATCCTATAGGTTGTAATCTCGATTAATTCCCCGTCCACAAGAACCATCACAGTACCATGTTTAATACCCGTGTCAATCTGTTGCTAGCCTCCAAATACCTTTTTTATCTCCTCAGGAGTAGCAGAGGTAGCAATATCCCAGTCATAAGGTTCTTTGCCCAGTAGAGAATCCCGAACACAACCACCCACAACATAGGCTTCAAATCCAGCCTGGTGAAGCTTATTTAATACAAATCTAATTTTTTCAGGAATACTAATATTTTGTAAGGTCATCCTCTGCACCTCAAAAAAATTATAATTTCCTTGTATAAAAAAACACGGCTACTATAAAAATAACCCCTATTAATCCTACTATAGGATAAAGGGTATTAACAATAGATGAAAAACCAAGGGTAGACAGAAAGGATGCTGAACATACTATTAATGTAGCCGAAATTAAATGATTAATACCAAATCTGTCATGAAAAAAAGAAGTCATTGAATATAAATTGCCTACAAGGGTTGTAAGTATAGCCCCCCATACAACAAAAGAATAAAGAATTGAGAAAAACCAGGAATTATCAGAAATAATATAGAGTACTGGAATTTCATAATCGAAAATATCAGGTATATGTGCCAGCAAACAAAAATGAAGAACCAGCAGCATAAACCCCAGAATACATCCGCCTATCAAGCCGCCCATTACCAATGTATCCCTATCCTTAAACTCATGCCCCAGTTTTGCCAATACTCCGGTACTAAGAATTATATTGAAGGAAGCATAAGATATACCTTGCTTTATCAAATGAATAGGTCCTGCCTGGATAAAGCTTATTTGACCTTTAAAGTTGTATCTATTAAATAAGGTGATGAAAACTATTATAAACTGAAATGCAAGAATAACAGTGATTAGTATTTTATTTATGGACAATACTCCTTTAATCCCATATCCAATAATTACAATAGCTATCAGTGCAGTTATGATAACCCCAACTATATATGGCATTTTGCCAAACTCTTGAAATACTGCACCAGCTCCAGCTAACATAGCCATATTGATAACCATCATAGCAAAGATAAGATATATACTGACTATAGGAGAGAGAAATCCAAACATGGTATCCATTAATTTTTTAAATGAGGAAGCCCCAAGCTCCATTCCCAGCAGAAGTATCTGGATTCCAATGTAAACAAAGAGGAAGGAAGATATCAAAATTGCCCATAAGGAATTATCCCCATAAATGGTGAAAAAGCCCATAACTTCCTGTCCAGATGCAAAGCCTGCCCCCACCACTGTACCCACATAAGCAAATGCAATTTGAACCGCTGCAGCCAGCTTATGATTTTTGTACATGAAAAACCCACTCTCCCAGAATCACTTATCCAGCTATGAATTCTATTATCTAATGTCTATATATTTAACCGGGAGAGCAAATATGAATAAATATCTAGTTGTCCTGGGTATCTGATTCATTTATCAGCAAAATAGTACTAAAAGGATCAAAGGAAACATTGAACTGGAGAACATCTCCCACCCTACAACCTTTTGGTAAGTATTCAATAGGGATTGCAATGTGTTCTTGACTATGTTGGGGGCAGACAATTCCCTTATTATCCCTAAATTCTTTTAATACAGCACTCCATCTCATACTATAAAACCCCCTTTTTAACTGGCAGAAAAACTTTATATTTAGCCAAACACTATTAGCTAAAGAGGGCTATTGATTCTCCAACACCCTCTTTAGCTTATTTAGATTATTATATAGAGCCGAATAGGTTATATTATAATAGTCGGCAATATCTTTCTTTTTAATGTATATATCCTGATCCATACAGTAATATAGTTCTAATGCCGCTGCCCAAGCCTCATATTTTTTAATTCTGGGCAGTTTATTGGGATACAAGGATTTTACAAATTTGGTCCATATCTGTTCTATAATTTCTTTGTATCCATTCTCATATCTACCTTCCATTTTAAAAGCTGCTATATTAAGTACCATTTCCATTTCCAAGGGCATCTGAAATGAATCATCATCTAAAAGGTCTACTTTTACCTCCATTAAATCATCGTCCACATAGGTTAAGTAGGGCTCCTCAGCCGCCATCTGTTTCAACAGACCTAGAGCTTCGGTTTTTAACTCATCACTTTCATTTAACATAAGTAGGAATTCTCGAAGGAACTCCTCTGCTTTTTCATCATTAAAAGATGCTACTACATTTAATATCGCTTTCTTTATTAAATCATCATTGAGTCCTAATCCCCATCTTAACAAAGTTATCAGGTTATCATCATTTTTCCATCTTATTAGTAATTCTCTCTCATCTAATTTTAGGATACTATTTAGCTCCTTTATCCTGCGAAGAATTTCATCATATGGAACTTGAAAATGATAAAATATCTCCCTGCTGATGTCTTTGTTATCAAGATATTCCTGTGCTAAGCGAATATAGTAATCGCTTATGGTGTTGTCCGGATCAATTTTGCTTATTTTCCTCCAATGTTTAATAGCTTCTCTATATTCTTTAAGGTTAAAATGAGATACGGCTACATAATGAAGAATTCGAACATCATAGGGCTTATACTGCAATAATTTTTTCAAAATGCGGTTTGCCTTACTATGCTCTTTCAATTCACATAAAGTTACAGCGATTTTATGAAGCTCCTCCGGATCTTCTGTTCTGAAATTAACTATTTTATCTAGGTATTTCTGGCTGCTTTCTGAGCCATCTCTCTCATTTACAAAGAGACAAATGTTGCAGTTGGCATGTATATTTTGAGGATCCGTATCCAAAACTTCCAAACTGATCTCTATAGCCTCATTAATCTTTCCAGCGCAAAAATAGGCCAAGGATAGATTATTCTTCACAAAAGTAAGGGTAGGCTCTAGTTTTATAACTTTTTCCAGCTTGTTAATTGCCTTTTTATACTCACCCTGATCTAGAAGATCCTTGCCTTCAGCTGCTAAGGTATATATACTCTCCGTAGCCAAAGCAAAGCCTTCGTAATCATCATCATAATATTCATATTCTTCCAATAAATCTAATAAATCTCTTGCTTCCTCTGAATATATTCCATGAGGATCCCCATCCAAATATTTCTCAAAACACTCAATTGCTCTATCGTAATCCTGCATACCTAAAAAATTACATCCTAAGCCAAAATAACAATCAATCCTTGCTTTCTCCTTTTGCAAAACAGTAAACAGTACTCTACTGGATTGATCAAAACATCCCATTTCTGTAAAAACCTCGGCTAGGTCCAAGAGATAATCTATATTGTGAGGTTCCTTCTCTATTGCCTTTCTATAAAGATTTAAAGCACCAAGATAATTATTATTATTCATATGCTTTTTTGCTTTTCTATAATAAAACTGACCGCTTTGGTCAAAGGGTATTACCTTCCTTTGCTTCCTAGCAAATAGTTCTTTAGCCATTTTCATCTCCCGACATCAAAATTTAATGAGTATATTATAACACAAAACTTACCAAGGCACCATATTCAAACACAATTAAGACCTGGCGTATTTGATTAGCTGTTTTATATCTTCTTCGTCAAAATTGTATACAGTGTTACAATAATGACACACCAATTCTGCCTGTCCATCCTCCTTAAGTATAGTTTCCAGCTCTTTTTTTCCTAAAGTCAATAGCACCGCTTCTAATCTTTCCCTATTACAGTCACAGAAAAATTCTGGATATACGGTATCGTTCACCTTCATATCCATGGGGCCTAAGATTTGTTTTAAAATATCTTCGGGTTTCATATCATTATCCACCATTGTAGATATAGCAGGTGCTTGGTATATTCTTCTTTCTATTTCATCTATCACTTCAACTGGTGCCCCAGGCAAAGGCTGAATAATAAAACCTCCCGCTGCTTTAACACTTCCGTCAGGATTTACTAAAACACCTACAGTCACAGCGGATGGTTGCTGTTCAGAGTAGGCCATATAATATGCTAAATCCTCCCCGATTTCACCTGTCACCAAGTCAACCTGACCGGCATAGGGCTCCTTTAAGCCTAAATCCTTGATTACAGTTAACTTTCCCTGATTTCCTACAGCGCTGGCTACGTCCAGCTTACCTAATGAGTTAAGTGGCAGTTCTACGCGGGGATTGTCCACATAACCCTTAATTTTCCCATTACTCTTGCTAACTACCACTATATTGCCTATAGGGCCTCCACCTTTGATAACTACTGACAAGGTGTCATCTTTACCTTTTAAATCAATGGCCATCATGGCAGCCGCTGTCAAAGTTCTCCCTAAAGCAGCTGAGGCTACTGGGTACAGTCCATGAGTTTTCCGAGCTGCATCAACTAGATATGTAGTTGTAGCCGCAAAAGCTCTAATATTGCCATTGGCTGCTGTTGCTCTTATTATATAGTCTTTCATATCTATAGTACCTCACATTCCAAATTGTATTTTTTTGTTAAATATGATTGACGAACTCTAATTATGTTTATTTAACACCTTCATATAAGGTAAATATTATTTTTGTGCCGCGAACATCAATCTCTGACTATGCTTTTTAGGAGTATCAAAGCTTAGATGATGATAGCAGTTAATATTTTTAAACCTCTTTTGCTCCAATTTATCAACAAGATCTTGTGCATGATAAGCCTTTTGCATATGGATCTCATCAAATCTCCTGTATAGGGAGTCTTCCTGAAGAAAAAAAGTTAAATCCATTGTACAGATATTTTCTTCAGTGTCAAAACTATTTTCCCATACAAGAAAAATACCATGGCCGTCATCTATAATAATATTATCCCCTAAAATAGTAGATAGTTTGTAATAGCTGCTTATATCAAATAATAAGACTCCTCCAGGTCTTAGAATATTGTAAATAAGAGAGAAAACTCTGTCAATATCCTCATCATCAATAATATAATTAATTCCGTCACACATGATAAGGACTGCATCTGCCTGCCTGTGGAGTGCAATTTCTCTCATATCCTGGCAAACAAAAGGTATCTTCAATCCTTTTTTTCTCGACTTTTCCTGGGCAACCAACAGCATATCTTGTGAGCTATCAATTCCTATCATATTATAACCCCGCTCCGCCATTATAGTCGTTATATTACCAGTGCCACAGGCTAAATCTGCAATATCTCTAGGTTTCACATTATATAGGGAAAACAAACTTTCTATATAATCAACCCACTGTATATAATCAACATCTTCCATCATTTTATCGTATATATAGGCAAATTCTTGATACATTGTATTAAGCTCCTTATAATTTTCCTTTAAAAAAGAGGGCCTCTAGGGCGCCTCATTTGTTTCTATTTCTTCATTTTCTTCTCTTAGTCTCTTGTTAAGATATTTTTCAAAAACCCAGTTTGCAAAAGAAATCGTTATGAACATAGGGAAAGTCAGACCTATGATAAAGAAAGGCAGAATAAAAGGAATACTATAATAAAATACTACACCGAAAAGTAAAAAGGCTAACAAGAATATAACAAAAGCTCTGGGCAACTCCGCCATTGTAAAGATTATAGCATTCTTAAATATTTCCCTAACCTTAAGCTTATATGTTACTAACATGGGAAATATAAACATGTTCATCATTGCGTATATTATGCCTATAACCATAATCAAGTAACGCAATACAGTGAATAACAGATTTTGTTGAGCTTGAACTGTATAGAAAGTAATATTTACATAAAACACCAGCAAGGCTATGCCGTTAATTAGCATGATCAATAGACTTTCTTTCCAGTTCTGTTTCCAAGCATCCTTAAAGTCGCTCCATAACCATGCGTGCTCGTCTCTAGCCCAGTTTCTAATTACATAGCTAGTACCTGCTGTTGCCGGTCCTGCAATAAGCATACAAGGCACTAGCATTAATAGCATTGTAAAAAGAAAACTTTGAATATTACCTGAAGATTGTAGCACCTCTGGAGATTGAGACACAGCCATAAGATTCATATAGGTTACAGCAAAGGCTGGAATCCAGAATATAGAATATAGCAAGTTAAGCTGAATTAGTTTCCAAAACCTAACCTGTAGTACAATAAAAAATAGTTTAATGGGCCCCTCTTTCATATCTTCCTTTTTAAGATCTGGTTTGTTGGGGTTGCCATAATACATTCTATTAAAAAATCCACCAAACATCTCAACAGCCCTTTCTCAGACAACAAGTCATGTCTTTCCTTTGTTTATTATTGTATTTTAACAAAAAAACTATAAAAAATCAAAAAACAATAGGTGTAAAGCAACAACCTATTTATATAAGGCCCAAAGAGTGTAATTCTTCCCTTAATGTATCTTTTACCTTTTCATCGGCTTCTACCAAAGGTAAGCGCAATCCACCAACATTCATTCCCATTATATTTAAAGCAGCTTTAACAGGTATGGGGTTTGTAGTCATAAACAATGCATTGAACAGGGGATTTAAAGCTTGGTGAATTTTGGCCGCTGTGTTAATATCGCCGTTTACATAAGCATCTATCATTTCCCTTATCTTACGTCCAGCAACTTGTGCCGCTACACTGACCACTCCATACCCACCAGCGCACAAGGTTGGAAGGGTAAAGGCATCATCTCCTGAATAGACTAGGAAATCCTTATGGCATCCAGCAATTATCTTGGTAATTTGATCCATATTTCCACTAGCTTCTTTTACTGCTACAATATTGTGTATCTTTGATAGGGCTATAGTAGTTTCAGCTTCCATATTACCACCAGTCCTTGATGGAACATTATAGGGCATCATAGGCAGATCAATAGCTTCAGCAACAGTCCTAAAATGTTCATATAGGCCTTTTTGATTAGGTTTATTGTAATATGGTACAACTACCATTACTCCATCAGCCTTGCTCTCGATAGCTAATTTTCCTGCCTCTATAGTTGCTCTAGTGCAGTTGGTACCAATGCCTGCTATTATTGGTGCATTTACTTCCCTTTTTAGTATCCTAAATAACTCATACTTTTCTTCAGATGTCAGCGTAGGAGACTCCCCTGTAGTTCCTACTACAACTATAGCTGTACTACCATCATCAATAATTTTTTTGGCAAGCTCCACAGCCTTATCATAATCAACATCCAAATTTTCATCAAAAGGTGTCACCATGGCAGTAAGCAATCGTCCCCACTCTTTCATATCAATAGCCTCCTCGTATAATATCTCATAAGTTATTTCTATTTTACTATATGTTTATTCTCATGTAAATGGTATAGATTATACTATAGGTTTTATGAATCATAGATAATTAAGCCGTTTTTCTGGGATAACAGATTATTCCATGATCTTTAAACATTTCAATTTATCATGTTTGCCAAATATTCTCCCCCTTTGACATTTTTCCAGGTTTTATTAACCGGTTTAAATACAACTGGAATAGCACTTAGATGATGTACTGATAATATACCTTTTTCTACAAGAAATATCAATGGGAAATTTTCAATTAATTGCAGGATTCGAAGTAATATTTTGCATAAAATCATTTGACATCCGCATTTATCAATGGTATCATAAATTGAAAACAAACTAACTCTATAAAACAAGTTTAGTTTTCATATCCAAATGCAGTTTAGAGGTGCATCTTTTATGAGTAAGTTACCGGAGAAGGCGGAATTCGTTGAAGGAACCTAAAGGAAAAGATGCCGAAAGGTATAAAGATCCGCAATTTATACCTTGGTCCTAGGGTAAATAACTCTAGGATTGTCATCAAATATTAATTTGATGGAGAGCTAACTGCTTTCGTAGGACTTGTTATTTCTACAAGTATGGCGAAAGCGGCTGGTGATACATCAGCCGTTATTTTATTTGGATAAGTTTTAATTTTATATATTAGGGAGGCAAATTATGAAAAAGTATAATCTTGCAATAGTTGGAGTTACTGGAATGGTAGGTCGTAAATTTTTGGAAGTCCTAGAGGAGAAACAGCTACCTATTGACAAATACTATATGTTTGCTTCTGCTCGATCTGCCGGCTCAGTCATTAATTTCATGGGCAAGGACTATGTAATAGAAGAGCTTACTCCTACATGCTTTGACGGTAAGGATATAGACATTGCTCTATTTTCTGCAGGAGGCAGTGTAAGCCAAACCTATGCTCCTATTGCTGCTGAAAAGGGAATAGTAGTTATTGATAACAGTAGTGCATGGAGGATGGATCCAAATGTACCTTTAGTGGTTCCCGAGGTAAACCCGGAAGAAGTTCTTAACCATAAGGGTATAATAGCCAATCCCAATTGCTCTACCATACAGGCTGTAGTCGCCTTAAAGCCTTTATATGACAAGTATGGTATCAAGAGAATTGTCTATTCCACCTATCAAGCTGTTTCAGGAGCTGGTGTGGCAGGATACAAAGACCTAGAAAATGGTATTAAGGGAGAAGAACCAAAAAAATTCCCTCATCCTATCTTTAGCAATTGTATACCTCATATTGATTCCTTCTTAGACAATGGATATACTAAAGAAGAGATGAAGATGATCCAAGAGACCAAAAAAATCTTCAACGATAATAGTTTGAGAATCACTGCTACAACCGTTAGGGTTCCTGTATACAACGGACACAGTGAATCTATAAACGTAGAACTAAAACAGGATTTTGATTTAGAAGAATTGAAAAATCTATTAGCTAATGCTCCAGGTATTGAAGTAATTGACGATCCTGTAAACAATCAATATCCAATGCCTATAAAATGTAATGGAAAGGATCAGGTCTTTGTAGGCAGAATCCGAAGGGATGAAAGCGTTGATTACGGGATTAACTTATGGGTTGTTGCTGATAACATTAGGAAAGGTGCTGCCACCAATACTGTCCAAATTGCTGAAAAGCTAATATGGTACTGGCAAAATGAATCTTAAAACAGACCTGCTTATCATCTCAAATTAATTAAAGACAGGAGTGTTTCTTGCATATGACAAAAATAATTATCCATGGATGTAATGGTAAGATGGGGCAAGTAGTTGCATCTATGGCAGTTAAACAACCTGATATACAAGTTGTGGCCGGAATCGACAGAGTTACCGATGCCTATGATAACCCATTCCCGGTATACTCGTCATTAGCAGAATGCAGCGAGGATTGTGATGTTATAATAGATTTTTCCCTGCCTAAGGCTCTGCCCTCTTTGCTTGACGCAGCTGTTAAACGAAATTGTGCCCTTGTAATTGCAACTACAGGCTTTAGTCCAAAGGAACTGGAAACCATAACAGAATACAGCAAAACCATACCCATTTTACAAGCTGCCAATATGTCTGTAGGTGTTAATCTGATGTACCAACTTATTCAAAAAGCAGCACAGGTGCTTGGCGATTCCTTTGATATAGAAATTATTGAAAAGCATCATAATCAGAAAATTGATGCTCCCAGTGGAACCGCCTATGCCTTGGCAGATGCTATAAATGAAGTATTTCTAAATTCGAAAAACTATATATATGGCAGGCATTCTAAAAATGAAAGGAGATCTCCTTCTGACCTAGGAATCCATGCTATTCGCGGAGGCACCATTGTAGGGCAGCATACAGTTTTGTTTGCTGGAAACGATGAAACTATTGAAATAGAACATACTGCATACTCTAAACAGATATTTGCCGTAGGAGCACTCAGGGCAGCAAGATATATGGCAAATAGAGCTCCTGGATTATATAATATGAAAAATGTACTAGATGATAGAAGTCCAGTTACCAATATTACTACTCACGACAATATTATTCTGGTATCTATTCGTAACGCGCCTGCAAAGCTTAATACCATTGCAAATATATATAGAGAATTTGCTGGCGGAAATAATTATTTGGAGTTAATTAGTCAAACCTCTCCTGCAGACAGAATGAGTGATATAGCTTTTGCTCTGTCAGCAGATAATCTTCAACAAGCGGAGAGCTTTTGTAAAGATCTGGTTTCAAAAGATAGTGGCCTATCCATAAAGCTGGATACCAATATTGTAAAGTTGTCTATTGAAGGATTGGGTCTAGAACAACATCCAAAAATAGCCGCCAGCGTCTTTGAGCTGTTCACCAGGCATAATATCCCCATTAAAGCTTCAGTTACTTCTAACATAAGAATCGATTGTTTTATTGATAAAATCCATGAAAAACAAGCAATGGATATGCTAATTGATGAATTTGGCCTATAATATAATATTATCATTACACACAGAAACACCCGAAGCTGTAAAAGCATCGGGTGTTTTCTCATTATTTGATGTTCCCTATTAACTATATATGAAGTATAGTCTTTAGAGAATTATTTTTAAGATAAACAATACTGCAAGAATGTACATGATGGGTTGAACTTTCTTAGCATTTCCGGTGACTACTTTCAGAATAACCCAGGATAGCATACCAAATACTATACCTTCAGCAATACTGCTTGTAAAGGGCATCATTATAATTGCCAGGAATGCTGGTAAACCTTCGGTAAAATCGCTAAAATCAATCTTAGTAATAGCTGTTACCATAAACAAGCCTACCACAACCAAAGCAGGTGCAGTTGCAAAGGAAGGTATTGCAGTAAAGATGGGGGCAAATATTAAAGCCACTACAAACAGTACTCCGGTAACAAGTGAAGTTAATCCAGTTCTTCCACCTTCTGCTACACCAGCTGCACTTTCTACATAGCTGGTAACTGTAGAAGTACCCAGGCAAGCACCTGAAACAGTACCTATGGCATCTGCCATTAGAGCTTCTTTTGCTCTAGGTAGTTTACCATCCTTATCGAGGAGATTTCCCTTGCTGGCGACACCAATAAGAGTTCCCACTGTATCGAAAATATCCACAAACAGGAAAGAAAACATAATAACTATAAATTCAAATCCTAACTTAAAAGCTCCAGCAAAATCAAATTTGAAAAGGGTAGGCCTTATTGAAGGTGGCAATGAAATAAGCTGCAAGGATGGAATAAGGTCAAATCTACCCGCATCTGGATCAACAGTATATAGTCCAATTAGCTGACATATAATTCCTAATACATATGTGCCTAAAATACCCCAAAGGAGCGCACCTTTTACTCCCTTATGAGTCATGTATATAATGCCTAATAATCCTATAAGGGATAAAATTACAGGTATGCTTTTTAAATCTCCAAGTCCCATTATAGTATCTGGGCTTGCTACTACTACTCCAGCATTTTGTAAACCAATAAGTGCAATAAAGAGTCCTATTCCTACAGTTATAGCATATTTAAGATTTTCAGGGATACCATTGACAATTGCTTCTCTAAAATTGACTAATGACAAAAGAATAAAAATAATACCTTCAAGAAGTATAGCGACTAATGCTATTTCCCATGAATATTGAGATGCAACTATTGCGAAAAAAGCATTAAGTCCCATTCCCGATGCAAGAGCTACGGGATAGTTAGCTAAAAATGCCATGGCAATTGTAGCTATAGCTGCTGATAGAGCTGTTGCAGTAAAGACAGCGCCCCTATCCATGCCGGCAGAAGATAAAATGTTGGGATTAACAACTAGAATATAAGCCATGGTCATAAATGTTGTAATACCGGCCATAATCTCAGTTCTTACATTTGTGTTGTGCTCCTTTAGCTTAAAAGTTCGTTCAAAGAAACCGTTCATTTGTGTTTCCTCCTTTGTTATTATCAGGTCTTGTAGTAATTTCAATATTATGAAAAAAGAGGCAAATAGATTCATGACCTGAGTGAATCTATTTGCCTATATTGGAAAGCTTAAAAGCTCTACAATATCATACAATTCACTCATAGCCTTTGGCAGTTACGGCTGCCTGGTAGAAACTCCTGAACCAATTATCAGGATTATATGAGTGCTACTTGTCACATAGTTAATATACCAAAGGAGTACGAAAATGTCAATGAGAATTGGAACATTTTTTTAAGTTTTTAACCTAATGTTCGGATTTTATTTGGTTCATTTTATCCTTAACTATTCACCAATATCTCTTCTGTAACACTTTCCCTCAAAACTTATCCTGTTTATGTTTGAGAATACCTTTTCTCTGGCTTCTTTTAAGGAATTACTTAAAGCTGTAACAGATAATACCCTTCCTCCATCGGTTAATAACCTACCCTTTTCATATCTGGTTCCATTGTGGAATAGGATTATATCCTTATCCAGGCTATCATCTATATGAATCTCAAAACCCTTATTGAATTCTCCAGGATAGCCTTCTGAAGTTAACACTACAGTTATACAGCTTTGCTGGCTCCACTTTATATCCGAAGACTTTAGTGATGAATCTATGGTTTTTTCAAAAAGCTCAACTATATCCGATTCAAGTCTAGGAATCAGAACCTCAGTTTCCGGATCTCCAAATCTTACATTAAACTCTAAAACTTTAGGTTTACCCTCTACTATCATAAGACCCACGTATAGTATGCCTTTAAAGCTTAAATTTTCTCTATGTAGGCCATACTCTATTCTATCGAGTACTTCCTCCCTTATTCTCTTGTCTAATTCATTGGTAAGCAAAGGACTTGGAGAGAAGGCGCCTACCCCTCCTGTATTCGGCCCTAAATCCCCTTCATAGATTTTCTTATAATCCTTTGCACTTTCCATAGGTATTATTGTATTTTGTGTAACAAAGCATAGCAAGGACATTTCAGTGCCTTCTAAAAACTCTTCTATGACTACCTTGCTTCCCTGCTCTCCGAATTTCTTGCTTACTAATACTTCTTCAAGTATTCTTAATGCATCTTCCTTTGTGTCGACTATTTCTACGCCTTTTCCTGCACATAGCCCATCCGCCTTAATTACCAAGGGATATGAAAAACTATTTAATGCGTTAAAAGCTTCCTGAAAACTATAACAGGTTTCATATTTTGCCGTTGGTATATCATATTTTTTCATAAACTCCTTGGCATAACTCTTACTGCCTTCTAACCTTGCACATTTTTTATCAGGCCCGAATATTTTAAGCCCTTTTTCCTGAAACTTGTCAACGATTCCCAATACCAGTGGTTCCTCAGGACCTACTACTGTTAAATCAATCTTGGTTTTTAGTGCAAATTCTAGTAATCCTTCTATATCATTTGCTTTTATACCAACATTCTCTGCGACATGCCTTGTGCCTCCATTGCCAGGTGCACAGTAAACTTTCTTTACTTTTTGTGACTGGGCAATTTTCCAGCATAATGTGTGTTCTCTTCCTCCACTGCCTACAACTAGTACTTTCACTCTTAATACCCCCTAGTGTTTAAAATGTCTTATACCGGTAAACACCATGGCAATATTATGTTTATTTGCTTCTTCAATTGTTTCTTGGTCTCTAATGGAGCCACCAGGTTGTATTATAGCAGTTACTCCTGATTGTCCCAGCAACTCAACGGAATCCTTAAATGGGAAAAATCCATCAGAAGCCAAAACACTTCCTTTTATCTTTTCCTTTGCTCTTTCCACAGCATTTTGTACTGCCCAGAATCGGTTTACCTCGCCTCCACCTATGCCAATGGTAGCCTTATCTTTAGCGATAACAACTCCATTGGATTTTAAATGTTTAACAGCCTTCCAGGCAAAGATTAGGTCTTTCATTTCCTTTTCAGTTGGCTTTCTTTCAGTCACTACTTTCACATCATCTAAAAGGTTAACTATATCCTTATCCTGAATCAAAATACCACCTGATATATTCTTAACTTCTATATCCTTATCTTCTTTCTTAAGAGTCCCCAGTTCTATAAGCCTTAAGTTTTTCTTTTTAGTTAATACAGCTAAAGCCTCTTCGGTGAAAGAAGGTGATATGATTACTTCTAAAAATATCTTGGCCATTTCCTTGGCAACATCTTCATCAACTTCTCTGTTTGTAGCAATTATTCCACCATATATAGATTCCTTATCACACTCATAGGCTTTTAAATAGGCTTCTAATAAGTTATTTCCACTGCCTATACCACATGGATTTGCATGCTTAACTGCCACAACAGTAGGCTCATCAAACTCTTTTACCATATCTATAGCAGCATTTCCATCGTTTATATTGTTAAAGGACAATTCCTTTCCATGAAGTTTTTTACCTAACGCAATACTTCCCTCTGGTGGATTTGGGCTAACATAAAATGCTGCTTTTTGGTGAGGGTTTTCACCGTATCTTAAGTTATCCATTAACTTATATCCTAATGTTATAAAATCAGGAAATTCAACTTCTTCTAGCTCATTAAAATATTTAGATATGAGAGAATCATAATAAGCAGTGTAGTTAAAGACTTTTCTTGCCAGGTATAGACGAGTTCCCAGACTGGTATCATTATTCTCTTTAAGCTCTGATAATACTTTAGAATAGTCTTCGGGGTCTATTATAACTGTTACATGCTTATAGTTTTTGGCTGCAGCTCTTATCATGGAGGGTCCGCCTATATCTATATTTTCTATTATTTCCTCATGGTTCTTCCCTTTTAGCATTGTTTCTTCAAAAGGATATAGGTTGTTTACCACCATATCTATAGAGGATATATTCATATCTACTAATGTTTTTACATGATCCTTGTCATCTCTTTTATAGAGTATTCCTCCGTGGATGTATGGATTTAAAGTCTTAACTCTCCCGTTTAATATTTCGGGAAACTCGGTAATCTCTTCAACTTCTAAAACATCTATTCCAGCATTTTTTAGCTCTTTATAAGTACCCCCTGTAGATATTATCTGCCAACCTAAATCGGTCAGCTCCTTTGCAAAATCCACTACTCCTCTCTTATCAAAAACACTAATCAATGCTCTTTTCAATATCCTCACTCCTCATCTATTATACTTACTAATCTTCCTTTTATAGACAGTTTGTTTTCACAAAACAATTTTACTGCCTGTACCAAAATGCTATGTTCTACTTCAAGAACCTTTTCTTTCAGTGTCTCCACACTATCATTATCATCTACCTTCACCACTTCCTGAAGTATAATCGGCCCTGTATCGGTGCCTTCATCTACCAAGTGGGCAGTAGCACCAGTATATTTTACTCCGTAGTCAAGCACAGCTTTATGGACCCTATCCCCATAATATCCTCTGCCGCAAAAGCTTGGTATTAAAGATGGATGTATGTTTATGATTCTATTTTTATACTCTTCTATGAACTCCTTTGATAATATCCTTAAATAGCCTGCCAACACTACTAGATCTACATTTCTTTTCTTTAGCTCATATAATATTTTTTGATCATAAGCAGCGGCATCACAGCCTGCAGGATCTATGTACAAAGATTCAATATTGGCTTTCTTTGCTCTTATAAGGCCAAAGGCATCTTTCCTGTTTGATATAACCACCTGTATCTTTCCCTTAATAATTCCTCTATCTATGCCATCAATAATAGCCTGCAAATTAGTCCCATTTCCAGAAATAAGCACCCCTATGTTTACCATAGTACTACTCCTTCACTACCCCTTCTTATATCCCCAAGCACATAGTACTTTTCATTCTTATGTTTCAGGTGCTCTTCTATTGCTGTCAGCTCTTTCTTATCTACAACTAGTACCATTCCGACTCCCATGTTGAAGGTTCCATACATTTCAGTGGTTTCAATTTGTCCCCATTTTTGTATCATATTAAATATTTTCGGAGTTTGGATTACGGTTACATCCATATAGGCAGTTAAACCTTGTGGAAGCATTCTAGGTACGTTTTCTATAAAGCCGCCCCCTGTAATATGGCTAATTCCTTTTATATTGAACTTGCCTGCTAACTCAATAATAACATCTGCATATATTCTAGTAGGCTTGAGCAGTTCTTCTCCTAAAGTTGTTTCTAGTTCAGGTACATAGGAATCTACATCCATTTTCTCCTTATCAAATACAATTTTCCTCACTAGAGAATATCCGTTGCTGTGAATTCCACTTGAGGGAAGCCCTATGATAACATCTCCCTCCTTTATGTTGGCACCTGTTATTAGATTTTTTTTATCAACAATGCCTACACAAAAACCGGCTATATCGTACTCTTCATCGTTATAAAAGCCAGGCATTTCGGCTGTCTCTCCCCCAATTAATGCACATCCTGCCTTTACACATCCGTTGGAGACCCCTTCAACGATTTTTGCCATTTTTTCTGGCTTCAGTCTGCCTGTAGCAATATAATCCAGGAAAAACAGAGGTTTGGCGCCCTGGCATAAAATATCGTTGACGCACATGGCAACACAGTCTTGCCCAATGGTATCGTGTTTGTCCATCATAAAAGCAATTTTTAGCTTTGTGCCCACTCCATCGGTTCCCGATACCAAAATTGGTTCTTCATAAGCCTTGGTATCCAGCTGAAAAAGTCCAGCAAACCCCCCAATGTCCGATATAACTCCCGGAGTATAGGTTTTGCTAATAAACTTTTTTATTAGCTGAACTTGTTTATACCCAGACTCCTTATTAACTCCCGCGTCTTTATATGTTAGAGACATATTAACACCTCTTTATTCTTATTTTAGCCTCTTTGCTATTTAAACGGCTATTGCTCTGTCACCATAATATGCTTGTTTAATATGCTATAATTACACCGGATACCCTCCTGTAAAGCAGCCTGTACAAAATCCGTCATCTCCTCCAATTGCCTTCATAAGCCCCTCCAAAGAAATATAGTATAAAGAATCAGCTCCTAGCTTCCTTCTAACATCCTCTACAGTCATGCCCTTTGCCATTAGAAATTCTTCATTTGGAGTGTCCACGCCTAAATAGCAGGAATGGGTTACAGGAGGCGAGCTTATTCTGACATGAACCTCCTTGGCACCAGCTTTTTTCAATAATTCTATAATCCTCTTAACTGTCGTTCCTCTTACTATAGAATCATCTACCAATATAACCCTTTTTCCATTTACATTATCCTTTAAGACATTTAGCTTTATTCTTACTCCCTGTTCCCTTAATTCTTGAGTTGGCTCAATAAAGGTTCTGCCTACATACCTGTTTTTAATTAAACCATCCCTATAGGGAATTTGGGATTCTTCGGCATAGCCAACGGCTGATACTATTCCAGAATCTGGTGCACCAATAACAATATCTCCATCAACGGGGCTTTCTCTGGCTAGCTGTCTTCCTATTTCAATACGAGCTGTATATATACTTCTATTGTCCACATAACTATCTGGCCTTGCAAAGTATATGAATTCAAACAGACAGTGGCTGATCTTTCCTTTCTTTTCTTGAACAGTCCTTACCCCTTTTTCATCTATGACTATCATTTCACCAGCCTTAATATTTCTTATAAACTCTGCTCCTATAGTATCGAAGGCACAGGTTTCAGAGGCTACAATATATCCCTCCTTTACCCTGCCTAATACCATAGGTCTTAAGGCATGGGGATCCCTTGCAACAATCAGGCTGTTGGCATTCATCATCACTATACTATAGGACCCTTTTATATCATCTATGGCTCTTATAATAGCCTCTTCCAGTCTATCCTTATGATACCTTGCTATTAGGTTGGCAATGACTTCTGCATCTAAAGTACTTTGGAATATTACGCCCTTATCCTCTAAATCATCCCTTAGTGCTTTTGCATTTGTAATACTTCCATCAAGACAAAGAGCTAGAGCTCCTTTTCTATAGCCTACCACCAGGGGTTCTACATTGTTCTTATCCTTGCTGTCCTGGCCTGTAGCATACCTTACATGGCCTATGGCAATATTGCCCATAAGCCTTTCTATTACATCCTTTGGAAAGACTTCGTTGACTAATCCCTGACCCTTATGGTAATCAATAAATCCATAGTTGTTAACTGCTATACCAGTACTGGCCTGTCCTCGATGCTGCAGTGCATAAAGACCATAATAGGCAATTTGGGATGCATCTGTTCTGTTAGGGCTATACATTCCAATAATTCCACTCAATACATTCCCTCCTATTTTCCTTGGATGGTTTTATCCATCTCAGCCACGTCTTTTGCCAGTTCCATTTTATACGCCTTTAATTTTTCCTTTAGCTCCGGATATTTCAAAGACAGCATTTGGACTGCCAAAAGAGCACCATTCTCTCCTCCATCTATAGCAACCGTTGCCACTGGAACCCCTTTTGGCATCTGAACAACAGATAAAAGGGAGTCTAATCCATCCATTGTTGAAGATTTTGCTGGAATGCCTATTACCGGAAGGTGGGTAATACCAGCTATTACTCCAGCTAAATGAGCCGCTTTACCAGCAATGGCTATTATGACTTCAATTCCTCTCACTTCAGCCTTTTCTGCAAATTCAAAGGCGGTGTGAGGTGTTCTGTGAGCCGATATGACCCTTATTTCATAGTCCACTCCAAACTTATCTAGTATTCCTGTCACCTTATTTCCTAAGTCTCTATCGGATAAACTTCCCATAACAATAGCTACCTTCAATTTAGACCCTCCTAGTTAAAATATTTAACTCCAGCCTTAAATATATTGTGTACGCCTTTTATGTGTACATTCTTATAAATATCCTTTCCAATCCTGTCTATTAAGCTTACAGTTCCTAATACCCTTCCATCTAGGCTGGTAAGTGCATCTATGGCCAAATCCGAACCTGTGGGATTAATATCTACAAACTGAGTCGCAACTTGGCCCTTGGCTGTCAAATCTTCTTTACCTAAGATTATCCTGCCTTCCCTTGTGGCAACAGGTACTGAATAAATATTCCCCACATTCATTCCACTCATCCAGGGGGAAAGGTTTGATACTACTTTTACATCTACTATTGTGGATATAAAATTGCCCCACAAATTTGATGTGATAGATGTTGAATTTTCATCTTGCCCTGATACACATCCCTTTTCTATAAGCCCTAATTTAATTAAAGCATTTAGCCCGCTACCAATGCCTAAAATTAGGCCATCCTTTGTGGAAATATGATTATTTAAAGCATCCTTAAGCCTTGGATGATTAAATAGTATGTTTATTAGCTTTCCTGCTCCTTCAGGTTCATTGCCCAGAATGAATCCATTAGCAAAGACCAATATCTGGCACTGGCTTATTCTTTTTGCCAATTCATCTATGGAGTCTTCTATTTTGTCCCTAGTTAAACCCTTAAACACAACGGTCTCAACCTCTGCGCCGGCTTCCTTAAATCTCAGTTCAGTGTCATATTCACCATGAGTTCCTGTAAATACAGGTATTAAAACCTTTGGCTTTGCTATATTTAAGCCTGTTGGTTTATTTATCCTGTTTCCTCCATCATATAGAATTTCCTTTGTTTGAACTTTTTCTTCATAAATAGGGAATACATCCTCAAGGGGGCTTTGCCATTTTTCCATAATTTCCTTAAGGCTAATGGAAACCTGGCCTAAGCTAATCTCTTCTTTTTTTGTAGTTCTTCCAACTATTGAGTAGCTTATTCCATCAAGAAGGGCTTCTACAGCCTCTTTCTCCTCTATCTCCAATACAATTGATCCATACAGGGGTTTATATATCCTGCTTAGTATATTGTTATCAAATTCAAATCCGATTCCATTACCGCAAGCCATTTCTGAAATACTTCTTGCTATACCGCCAAACTTTACCACAGAGCTTGATAATACAATGCCTTTATCCACTAATTCTTTTATTCTGGTATAATTTTTCTTAAGCTCTTCAAAATCTATTAAACCATTTTCATCAATTTCTAAATTTATAACTACCACTTGGGAGTCAGTTTTCTTAAACTCTCTAGATATAATATTTTTTACATCTTCTGTAACTACAGCAAAGCTTATAAGCGAAGGAGGTACGTTTAAATCTTCAAAAGTACCGCTCATGCTATCCTTTCCGCCAATGCTCGGTATATCCAAATTCTTTTGAACAATAAAGGCTCCTAATAAGGCGGAAAAAGGTTTCCCCCATTTTGTTGGATCATCGCCCAATCTTTCAAAATACTCCTGGAAGGTTAGTCTCGCCTTTCTGAAATCCCCTCCTAAAGCCACTATCTTTGACAATGACTCTATAACTGCATAGTAACCCCCATGGAAAGGACTCCATTGGCATAGGCTTGGATCATAACCACAGGTCATTATGGAGCAAGTACTTGTTTTTCCGTCTAATACCGGTAGCTTGGCCACCATACCCTCCTGAGGTGTTATATTGTTTTTCCCTCCCAAGGGCATTAAAACTGTTCCTGAACCATAGGTACTGTCAAACCTCTCTATTAATCCTTTTTGGTTAGCAGTATTGAGATCACTTATATTTCTAAGGAAATTTCCTTTTAAGTCTCCATCCCTGATATATTCTGGATCCCCCTTTAGGTATATATCCTCATTTGGTAACTGAACTCTTACCTCTGCTTTATTTCTAATTCCTCCGCTGTTTAAAAAGTCGCTGTCTAAATCTAATACAGTTTTGCCTCTCCAGGTCATTGTGACCCTGCTATCATCTGTTACCTCTGCCACTACGGCGCCCTCAAGGTCCTCACTCTCTACAAGTTTCATAAACTTATCCAGGTTATTCCTGTCTATTAATACTGCCATTCTCTCTTGGGACTCAGAGATAGCAATTTCCCAATCTTTAAGTCCAGGATATTTTAGGGAAACCATATCCAAATCAATTTTTAACCCGTCAGCCAGCTCTCCTACTGCAACAGCAACGCCTCCAGCACCAAAATCGTTGCATTTCTTTATAAGCCTTGTTGTCTCTTTGTTCCTAAAAAGTCTTACTATCTTTCGTTCCACTAAAGGATTACCTTTTTGCACATCTGTACCACTTTTTCCTAAAGCCTCTTCAGTATGCTCCTTTGACGAGCCTACAGCAGCACCAATCCCATCCCTTCCTGTCCGTCCTCCTATCAGAATGACCAAATCTCCTGCCTCAGGAGAGCCTCTTAGCACCCAATCTTTTGGCACAGCAGCAACCAGTGCACCTAATTCCATCCTCTTTGCAGCAAAACCCTCATGATAGTACTCATTAACGTACCCTGTAGCAC
Source organism: Clostridiales bacterium (assembly GCA_012735575.1). GTDB lineage: Bacteria > Bacillota > Clostridia > Caldicoprobacterales > UBA3941 > JAAYGY01. The sequence goes on along the minus strand of JAAYGY010000002.1, from coordinate 27,882 downwards.
TTCCTATCTGATATCCATAAGATGAATATCCTTCCATAGCAGTTCGGGTTATCTGTCTTTGAGGCAGTTTTCCAGGTATAGTATCCTCATATTTGTACCTTGGATCTGCAGCACCAGTTATTCTCATAGCCTGATAAACATATGCCCTTCCGGACAAGGGGTCTCTTATGGCACCACCTAAACATGTGGCTGCGCCACCAAAAGGCTCTATTTCTGTAGGATGGTTGTGGGTTTCATTTTTAAACATCAAAAGCCATTTTTCAGTCTTTCCATTGCAATCCACATCCACTTCTATGGATGCAGCATTTACTTCATCCGTTTCCTCCTTATCCTTCAGCAGCCCTTTTTTCTTTATTTCTTTCATGTTTATAGTTGCCATATCCATTAGGGTTACAGGTTTGGGATTATCTCCATATACATATTTTCTAGATGCTAAATATTCCTTTAATGCCTGTTCAAATACTTCCCTTAATTTGCCTTCCTCTATTTCCATATTGATTATTTCAGTATTAAAAGTTTTGTGTCTACAGTGATCAGACCAATAGGTATCTATTACTTTTAGTTCTGTAACAGTTGGATTTCTTTGAATATTCCTAAAATATTCCTGACAAAATTGCAAATCTTTCAAATCCATGGCTAGTCCAACTGTTTTAAGGAGATTTTCCAGATTTTTTTCATTCATATCTATAAAGCCCTCAACAATTTCCACATCATCGCCTATGTCCTCTTCTTCTATATAGCTCTCTTTATCAAGGGGAATTTCTCTTGATTCTGTAGGATTAATATAATATGCTTTTGCCTTTTCTAGATCTGTGTCTGATATATTTTTGAGGATTATATACTTTGAATGCTGAATCTTTACTTGTTCAAAACCAAGATAGTTTTTGACTAATTCATTTGCTGCAGCTTCTCTTTGATTATACTGCCCTTTAATATTTTCTACTCTAAAGGCTTTTTCAGCTTTTCCGATAGGAGGCATGTCTTCATATAGGAGGTCTAATGCTGGCTCATATAAAACCATTTCAACAATTTTATCTATTTCCTCATCCCTTGCACCATATACTTCGTATGAATTAATAACTCTAAGGCCCTCAAGACTTTTAATGCCTAGATAATCCTTAAATTCAGCGTATAATTCCTTTGCCTCTGAATTAGCAGTGCTCTTTTTTTCAATCAATATTCTTCTCATGCTCTACTCCTCCTTAGTAGTTTTATAACCCGTTATCCTCACCATAAACAAAAACCCAGCTGAATAGATTAAGCGAAACCTACACAACTGGGTTAGAACCTCCAGGTATAGTTTCGCTCATACATAGCCGAATGATTTACGGTCATTTTGTAGAAACGTCCCAACCCTATTATGAGACTTATATGAGCAAAACATTCAACTAATCTCCAAACATTAATCTTTCCAGCTCAAGAGGTTCTACATATTCTCCATTCTTATAAACTCGCATATTTCCACCAGAAATCTCGTCAATAAGGCCTATATGGTTGTCCTCACCAATTCTTCCAAACTCAAACTTTATATCGTACAATTCCATTCCCTTTCTTTCAAGCTCGTCCTTTACTACTTGGGCAATCCTTTTGGTCAGCTCTTTGATCGTCTTATATTCATCCCTTGTCATTATGTTAAGCATCACAAGGCCATCTTCTGTAATCAAGGGGTCCTTTCTCTTATCATCCTTCAAAGTGACTTCAACATATCCATCCAGATGCTGCCCTTCCTTTGCATAGGCACCATAGCGTCGGATAAAACTGCCTACAGCTCTATATCTAAGTATTACCTCAACACCTTTACCAAACAGCTTTGCAGGCATTACAGTCATAGTATTGTTATCTAGATCTGCATCTATATAATGCGTAGGAATACCCAACTCTTTCAACTTATCAAAGAAAAACTTAGTAACTCTTAAGTTTGATTTTCCCATACCCTCAACCTTTGATACTACAGTATTCCCTCCTGGGTCAAATACTCCATCCTCTCCTGTCACATCATCTTTAAATTTAAAAATATAGTTGCCATCTTCTAATTTGTATATATCCTTTGTCTTTCCCTTGTATACCAATTCCATAATATCACCTCTTAGAAATTATTATACCCAGTCTAGTAGGCAAGCGAAACCTACCCGACTGGGTTTTTTCTTAGGTGTAATACTATCAAAAGATAATATCCTTACTCCATTAACCTGACAGGACTAATTGCCCACAACCCCAGGTACGCTTTCGCTCATAGTTAATATTTTACGATTGAGATTTAGATTTATATGAGCCAATTATTGTTTTCATATCTTAATGATAGCACAATGTATACGAATGTCAATGATTTTTTGAACATTTTTTTGATATTCTCAAATAATGTTCGGTTTTTCTTCTGCCCTACTTTTCTAGTGGCATAAAGGAAATTACCAGCGTTTCATATTTCTATTATGTTTTTGCAAATATACCTTCTTTAATTCTTCAGGTGAAATGGAATAACAAAGCAGTATATCATTATAATACATTAATACATCACACAATTCCTCTAAAAAATGATTTCTGGTCTCTTCATCATTCATGATACTATTGTCGCCTTTTTTCTTGATAATATCAGCTGCTTCACCGACCTCAATCATCATCCACAATAACATATCCCGGCCTATATCTGGAGATAAATCACCCCATTTATCCCTATATTTTTGCTGCAATTGTTTTTGCATTTCTTGCATTTCTTTTAGGCCAAAATCATTCATATCAAATTCCCCCTATAAATTAATATTACTCGGATTTATTAACATTTTGATATACACACTACTATAAAATAAAGTAGGTTTTGACGAACAGGCATCTACCTATAAAACAAAACCTACCTTACAGTAACATTAGCAACAATAAATTATTGATAATTCTTGATTTGTCAATAACTTAAATTATTCCCATTCAATAGTAGCTGGTGGCTTGCTGGTTATATCATACACCACCCTGTTTACGTGGGGAACTTCAGCAGTTATGCGTCTAGATATTTTATCTAGTACTTCATGAGGAATTCTAGCCCAATTGGCGCTCATACCATCGATACTGGTAACGCCCCTTAATGCAATGGTATAATCGTAGGTTCGTTTCCCATGGGTTACACCTACACTTTTCATATCAGTTAATACCGCAAAATATTGCCAGATTTCTTTGTCCAGCCCTGCTAATGCAATTTCTTCCCTGAATATTGCATCGGCTTCTCTTAGTATATCTAACTTTTCACGGGTTATATCTCCTATTATCCTAATGGCTAGTCCCGGACCTGGAAAGGGCTGTCTCCATACCATATGCTTTGGTATACCAAGTTCTTCACCCACTCTTCTGACCTCGTCTTTAAAAAGATCCCTTAGAGGCTCAATAATCTCCTCAAATTCCACATTTTCTGGTAAACCGCCTACATTATGATGGCTTTTTACCAGATGGGCCTCATCTCCACCGCTTTCTATAACATCGGGATATATAGTGCCCTGAACTAAAAAATCAACCTTTCCTATCTTCTTTGCTTCTTCCTCAAATACCCGAATAAATTCCTCTCCAATGATTTTTCGTTTTGTTTCTGGATCAGACACACCCTTTAGACGATTGAGGAAACGGTCCTCAGCATTTACCCTAATTAAATTTAAATTAAACTGTTCCTTGAAAACCCGCTCAACCTCGTCTCCCTCATTCTTTCTCATCAACCCATGATCTACAAAGATACATACCAGTTGATCACCTATAGCTTTATGTATCAATACAGCTGCAACAGAGCTATCCACGCCTCCGGATAAGGCACACAAGACCTTTTTATTGCCAACTCTTTGCCTAATCCTTTCAATAGAGTCATCAATAAAGCTTGCCATATCCCAATTACCTTGACAGCCACATTGTTCAAATATAAAATTCTTTATTTCTTCTTCATCCACACTATTTATTACCTTATTAGGTACATCCAACTGATTAGCTTCTTTAATATATTTATTTTTGTCAGAAGTATTTACATCATGAATGCCAGTCAACACTATACCTTTTGGCTTCAAGTTTTTTATCCTGTCTATTGATGCATTATAAGGTAGAATTTCACTATATACTTTTAAATCTCGTATTTTGCGGGCAATTTTTTGACTGGATTCACCACCAAAGTTTAGAACCAGCACTAATTCCTTTTCCATAAACTTTATCCTCCTTGTTAATAAGTACAAATAATAAACAATAGAAAAGAAAAGCCATGGAATGGCTAGTCCATAGCTTTATCTTTTTTTGACAATATTATTAGATTCCAGCACTATAGTTTGGTGCCTCTTTTGTTATATATATATCATGAGGATGGTTTTCACGAAGGGTTGCATTTGTTATCTTTATAAACTTCCCATAATTTCGAAGGTCTTCAATGGTAGGGGTACCACAGTATCCCATACCGGCTCTTAAGCCTCCCACTAACTGGAATACAGTTTCCGATAGAGGACCTTTAAAGGGCACACGACCTTCTACGCCTTCAGGCACCAGTTTTTTAGCATCCTCTTGGAAATATCGGTCCTTACTACCTGCAGCCATAGCTCCTAAAGAGCCCATGCCTCTATATACTTTAAAGCTTCTTCCTTGGTAAATCTCCATTTCACCGGGGCTTTCTTCGGTACCAGCAAGCAGGCTACCAATCATAACTACACTAGCACCTGCTGCAATGGCCTTAGGAATATCTCCAGAGTATTTAATACCACCATCAGCAATAATTGGTATACCATAGCGATCTGCCTCTTGTGCGCAGTCATAGATTGCTGTTATTTGTGGTACTCCAACACCTGTAACTACCCTTGTGGTGCAAATAGATCCAGGGCCAATACCCACCTTGACACAGTCGGCTCCCGCCTCGATCAATTCTCTGGTGGCTTCTGCTGTAGCCACATTCCCAGCAATGATTTGTAGGTCTGGAAAGGCCTCTTTGATATTTCTGACCATATTTACTACACCTACTGAATGTCCATGTGCGGTGTCTATGGCTATTACATCCACTTTTGCATCTACTAGAGCTCTTACCCTATCCATGGTATCCTTGGAAACTCCCACAGCTGCACCAACTAACAATCTACCGCTTGAATCTTTGGCTGAATTAGGATACTGAATTGCCTTTTCAATGTCTTTGATAGTTATAAGTCCCTTGAGCATCATATTTTCATCTACTATAGGCAGCTTTTCAATCTTATGCTTACGTAGAATCTCCTGGGCCTCCTCTAGAGTAGTTCCTTCAGGAGCAGTAATAAGGTTTTCTGATGTCATAACATCCTTGATCTTTTGGCTAAAATCTGTTTCAAATCTTATATCACGGTTGGTTATTATACCAACCAATTTGCCCTTTACTGTTATAGGTACACCAGATATTCTATACTTTCTCATAAGTTCATCTGCATCGGATAATAGATGATCAGGGGATAAGAAAAAGGGATCTACAATTACTCCATGCTCTGATCGCTTTACCTTATCTACTTGATCAGCCTGTTCTTCAACAGACATGTTTTTGTGAATAATGCCTATACCCCCTTCACGTGCAATGGCAATAGCTAACCTGGCCTCAGTAACAGTATCCATGGCAGCACTCATCAAAGGTATATTTAGCTTGATGGACTTGGTTAGGTTGGTGGTAAGATCTACTTCTTTAGGAAGTACTTCTGATCTGCCTGGAATTAGTAATACATCATCAAAAGTTAATCCTTCTTTTGAAAATTTATCGTTAATTTTAAACACTCTCCCTTCATTAAAAAGCAGATAAGGTTTCATATACTCTCAGTTAATTAGAATAATAGGATAATTTGTTAAAAGTCAGTTTATCAAAAGCAGCTGTTGTTGTCAATAAAGCATTTTCCGTTTTTTTATCTTATTTTCCGATTTTCTTTTCCCTGGCATAATAAAATAAATACTGTTGTGCGTATCCTGCAAGAGAACCAAAGCGATTTTCTGCAAACTCCCTTATATCCTTAAAATTCTTTATATCATCAATATACAATGTTTCCATTATCCGTTTGATCCACACATCAACAGGAAAGGCCTGACTCTTTCCCAAGGAGAATAGAAGTATACAGTCAGCTACCTTAGGTCCTACTCCTGGACATTTTAATAGTTGCTCTTTAGCTTCTGCGTAGTCCATATCCCGTAAAGCAGCCAGGTTAATCTGACCTTCCTGAACTAGCTGAGCAGTTTTCCGTATATACGGCGCTCGATAACCACAACCACATTCCCTTAAATCCTTTTCATGGGCACTGGCCAGTGCATCTATACTGGGAAATGTATAATACTCATGATCTTGATAGAAAATCTTTTCCCCATATCTGTTAGATAATCTTTCTATTATGGATTTAATCCTTTTTATTCCGTTATTGGCCGATATAATAAAGGAGATTAAAGTTTCCCAGGGATCTTGATTCAATATTCTAATCCCCCAGCCATACTTGACAGCTTCTTTCAGCACTGGATCTTCAGATAATGTATCTATGATTTTTCCATAATTAGTTTCTAAGTCAAAATAAAAGCACCAAAAATTATGAAAATCCTCTCTTGTGGCATTTTCTATAAATAACTTAGTTCCATCCCATACTGTCCTGACTGCCTTGTCTGCAACCACCCCCACATATCCTTGGCCATCCCAGTTCCAGCGAAAGGCTTGTCCGCACTCAAAAATATGTTGGGGATGAAAGTTAGTTAAACTCTCTACTTCTACTACATTTCCATTACATCTTACTTGCATATTTTTCTTTTTCCTTCGCCTCATATAATAATCTTTCATGAATAGCTTTAGCTGCCTTTTTTCCTGCCCCCATGGCTAAAATAACTGTAGCAGCCCCGGTTACTGCATCACCTCCTGCATATACCCTATCCTTACTGGTGGCACCTGTTTCTTCATCCACTATAATTCCTCCCCAGCTATGGGTTTTAAGACCTTCAGTAGTGGAAATAATAAGGGGATTAGGGCTAGTCCCAATAGCCATAATTACTATATCTACATCAATGGTAAAATCAGAATTGGGTATAGCTATCGGTGTTCTTCTACCTGAAGAATCTGGCTCTCCCAGTTCCATCCTGACGCACTTTAAGCTCTTAACCCATCCATCTTGTCCTATTATCTCTACCGGATTAGTGAGAACATCAAATATTATGCCCTCTTCTTTGGCATGATGCACTTCCTCCAGTCTAGCCGGCATCTCCTCTTCTGATCTACGGTATACTATACGAACCTCTTCTGCTCCCAATCGCAGTGCACTTCTGGCTGCATCCATGGCCACATTGCCACCCCCTACTACTGCCACCCTTTTCCCTTTCTTTATCGGGGTATGGCTGTTGGGAAAATCATAAGCTTTCATAAGATTGATTCTGGTCAAGTATTCATTTGCAGAATATACGCCGTTTAAATTTTCTCCGGGAATATTCATAAATTTAGGCAGACCCGCGCCGCTTCCAATAAATACAGCTTTATAGCCTTTCTCAAGCAGCTCATCTATAGTTATAGTCTTGCCAATAATGATATTGGTATAAATCTTTACTCCTAACTTTTTTAAACCTTCTATCTCCTTTTTTACTAATTTTTTGGGAAGTCTAAATTCCGGTATCCCGTATATTAATACACCGCCTGGCTCATGGAAGGCTTCGAATATATGAACTTCATAACCCAGTTTAGCAAGATCCGCTGCCGCAGCTAAACCTGACGGTCCACTTCCCACTACAGCAATTGTTATCCCATTTTTTTCTATTTGTATCGATTCTTGGATTGTTTTATCCATGGTATAATCAGCAGCAAACCTCTCCAACCGTCCTATCGCAACAGGCTCACCCTTTATTCCAAGTATACATCGAGCTTCACACTGTTCTTCCTGTGGACACACACGTCCACATATTGCTGGCAGGTTGTTGGTTTCTTTAATAGCCTCATTAGCCTTGTCTATATCACCCTCTGAAACATGAGCAATAAATTTGGGTATATCTATATTCACAGGGCAGCCATCAATACATCTGGGTTTTTTACATTGTATGCAGCGCTTCGCCTCCTGTATAGCCTCCACCAAGTTATATCCGAAAGAAACTTCGTTGAAATTGTGCTTTCTGATTTGGGGATCTTGTTCTCGGACAGGTACTCTATCAAGTATCAAACTCATAAAACTTTCCCCCTATTTTATTCTGCAATCATGCTCTATTTGCTCTTCTTTTTTATACATATGCTGTCGCCTTATGGCTTCATCAAAATCAACTAAATGCCCATCAAATTCAGGGCCGTCAACACAGGCATAATAAACCTTTCCTCCAACTGTTACTCTGCAACCACCGCACATTCCTGTACCATCTACCATTATTGGGTTCATACTAACAGTTGTAGGAATATTATATTTCTTGGTAATGTCACAAACAGCTTTCATCATAGGTAAAGGACCTACAGCAATAACTGAATCATACTGATTTCCCCTGTCTATTAATTCCTTGACTATATCAGTTACAAACCCTTTATGACCTAAAGATCCATCATCAGTTGTAATATAAGTATTTGCTGCATAATTTTTTATCTCATCCTGCAGTATAACATAGTCACTACTTCGAGCACCTATAACAACATCCACATACGATCCCTGTTCACCTAAAAACTTTATCTGAGGATATAGGGGGGCTATCCCTACACCACCACCTACACACAATACCTTATTGAGTCCCTCTAGATTGGATCCTCGCCCCAGGGGACCTGCAAAATCTCTTATATAATCACCTGCTTCAAGATTTCCTAAATCCCTTGTAGTAAACCCTACCTCCTGAAAAATGATTGATATACTATCCTCCTGCCTGTCATAATCAGCAATTGTCAGAGGTATTCTTTCGCCCTCCTCGCTAACCCTTAACATAATAAACTGACCAGGCATGGCTTTTTTTGTTATCAAAGGTGCTTTTACCTTCATCAGGACAATATTAGGAGCTAGGATCCTTTTATCCAATATCTCAAACACGAGTTTATCCTCCCATTGCATTAATTGAAAATGTTTACGATTTATAATAGTTATAGATAAGTGAATCCATTCACTTATTAGGTTTTATCAACAACAATACCTTTTGTTGCTACATTTACTTGCAGTACATTAATTCCTGTTAAATCCACTATATCGTTTGATACATTTATCTGAATCTCTTCCATAATTTCATGAATTTTATATCCATAAAAAACGATTATTTCTATATCTATTACTACACCACCTGAATGACTAACAGAATTTACTTTTGCTACTCTATGCACGCCTTCTACTTTATTTGCGTTATATAAGGCTAGAGATTCAACAGCATAATCAGATATAAAAAACTTGCCCATATAGCTATAGGTAGGCCTCATTACGGTTTTTTCTAAAGTTTCTATTTTTCTGCCCTTACCAGTAAATCTAAAAATCCTTAGAGGATTTAACAAGTATCCAGAAAAATCCTTTCTAATTTCAAGGGTCGGTACCGGAATTACGTGCTTACCCTGATCTTTTCGAATAGTACGAGCTACTTGTATTTCTTCTTCGGAAGCAATATCTTCAATCCTGATTATTTCCACAACAGATGGTAGGCCAAGGGTATCTGCAATCCTGTTTATCATATTGACAGAAGTGCCCAGAATTAAAATGGCATCAGGGTTTTCTTTATCTATGGCATTTTTGACTATGTTTGCATGCTCCTTGTCCATAAATAATGCTCGTCGCACAGCAGCTATCATAGTGGCTTCTCTTTTCGCAGACTTGCCCGCAATTACCTTGCTGCCTTTGATAAACAAACCGTCATCTATAATGTATAAAATATCTAGTTCATTTGCAAGGGTAGAGGCTCTGTAACTTTTGCCTGTGCCACTAGTACCTACTAGGCCATAGATTTTCAACTTCTCCGCCTCCCTGATACTTTAAAGTTTTATTTATTTTAACACAAATTATTAAAATTTCATAGCAACAATTTATTGTGGTATATTATACTTTTATTTACTTCTTCCCTATTATATTCTCCTGATAATAGGGACAATAAGGTGATAGGAAACATATTTCACATTTTGGCTTTCTGGCATTGCATATCTGCCTGCCATGATGTATTATCCAGTGATGGGCATCCCTCCATTTATTTTTAGGTATATTCTCCATAAGTTGTTTTTCAGTTTCTAATACATTATCAGCATTAGCTAACCCTAACCTGTTGGATACCCTAAAAACATGAGTATCCACAGCAATAGCATCAACACCAAAAGCGTTGCTGGCCACTACATTTGCTGTTTTTCTTCCCACCCCGGGTAATCTTTGAAGGGTATCGATATCCTTGGGAACTTGTCCATTATACTTTTCCATAAGAATTTTACAGGTTGCAACTATATTTCTACTCTTGGTCTTATAAAAACCACAACTTTTTATATGAGGTTCCAGTTCTTCCGGTTCAAGTGCTGCAAAATCTTCCGGACCAGGATATTTTTCAAAAAGGCTGGGAGTTACCTTGTTCACCTGCTTATCAGTACATTGAGCCGAAAGTATAGTAGCAATTAGCAGTTGAAATGGATTTTTATGCTCCAGCTCAGTTCCAGCTCCACGGTATCTTTCCTCTAATAGCTCTAGTATCTTGTCTATATTTTTCTTATTGTTTTCCATTTATGTCACCCTTTCGGAATATTACTTGTCTGCAAATATTATTATATTTATCCCAACAAATATCTTAATACTATTATGCCATAAGTGCTGGAATAAACAAAATTATTGTACTCATAATGACTCTTTAGAGTTCATTTTATCACTGATTTGGAGAAATCTGAAAATCTAATTTTCTCCAAATCAGCGAATACCTTCAATTGTCAATATCTCATAATATTCATTTAACCACTACTTAAACTAGGACAGTAAGCTATATTAATCAACTTATGCAGTAAATTATAAAAGTTATATTGTTGTAGTAATAAACATATACACAATCTTATATAAATAATATAAAAAATAGAATCTCCCGGATCCTAGAGCTATTTTAAAGGAATTCTAACTAATTCCCTATAATTCCCTATCCGTTTCATTGAATAAAAACCCACTATAGGGAGTCTGCTTTGCTTGTATATATTATAAACATTTGATGTTATATGAGGAGAAAATTTCACAGATAATCCGCAGCCTAAAGCTACCCCTTTAGGAGTAGAAATTATTTGTGAGTCATAGCCTGCATTTTTTAATAGTTGGCTAAAGTATAAAGCATGTTGCCTGGAATTAAAGGATATAAAATTGAATTCTTCAACTACCGGCATAGGTTACCTCCTAACCTTTCATCTAATTTTAATTATCAAGATCATGGTTCTCAATTTGCTCCTTGAGCACCTTCTATAACCATAGTTAATATAATATTGACCTAAGACTCAAAATTAAGATTTTATATTACTAATATATTTATATCTTCTATTTTTGTTACATGAAGAATCGGGGGAGTAAAAATGATATATATGGACAATGCTGCCACATCCTGGCCAAAGCCTGATTCAGTTTACACTAATGTATTAAAAACCATGAAAAGATATGGTGCTAATCCCGGACGCTCTAGCCATACCATGGCAGTAGAGGCAGCTAACATTCTTCTTTATGGCAGGGAAATGCTCTGTCAACTGTTTAATGTTACCGACCCTTTTAGAATGATTTTTACTTATAACACAACTGATAGCCTAAATCTTGCCATCAAGGGTACTTTAAAGAAAGGCGATCATGTTATAACTACATCCATGGAACATAATTCTGTCATAAGACCCCTCATGCATTTGGCAGAGATGGAAATTGAAACTACTATAGTTTCTGCTGATAGTCAAGGGCTCCTGGATCCTATGGACATAGAAAAAAGTATTAGACCAAATACCCGGCTTATTGTAACAACCCATGCATCCAACGTAACTGGTTCCTTAATGCCTATTGAAGAGATTGGCAAAATAGCAAGAAATTATGGTATCTATTATCTATTGGACGCTGCACAAACAGCAGGCTGCCTTCCTATAGATTTAGGAAAATTACCGGTTGATCTGGTAGCAATGCCTGGACACAAAGGGCTCCTGGGTCCTCAAGGTACTGGTGTTCTTTATATCAGGGAAGGCGTGGATCTAAAGCAAATTAGGGAAGGAGGCACAGGCAGCCAATCCGAAAGCATATATCAACCAGATTTCTTGCCTGACCGTTATGAGTCAGGGACTTTAAACACACCTGGAATTGCAGGGTTAGGTGCGGGAATAGAATATATTTTAAACAAAGGACAACACAAAATTATGGCCCATATTACTAATTTGGAAAAACTCTTTGTAAATGCTTTCTCCCAAATGGAAGGCGTAAAAATATACGGACCTACTAATATTAAACTTAGAACTGGAATTATATCTATAAATATTTGGGATAGGGATTCCAGAGAAATAGTAAATATATTAAGTCAGAAGTACAATATTGCCACCAGGGGGAGTTTGCATTGCTCACCCCTTGCCCACAGTACCATAGGTACCAAAGAACAGGGAACTGTCCGATTTAGCCCTGGAATATATACCACATTGGAAGAAGTTAAAGCCTGTATTAAGGCAGTAGGGGAAATCAGTAGAAAGATAAAGATCCGCAGCATTTAGGCTAGCGGACCTTTTTTTATAAAACTCTAAGAAGCTTTTCTAACTTTCTTCTTTGATTACTATCCATCATAGGCAGTATAGTTTTAATCATTTGCTTAGCTTTGGCAGGTGTTATGCCTGCCTGACCCGATTTTATAAGATGAGCTATTTCTCTAATTACCTGATCTTCCGGCTTTCCCTCCAGGTTATTAAACAGTCTGGCCATTTTTTCCATGTTATCTTTATTAATATCCATTTTATCCCACCCTTTCCCAAGTTTCGGTCCTAATATCATCCTATTCACAAATATAAGTATTGATACTGTAAAACTCTTTATTAAAAATATTTTATTCACCTTTTAAAAGCAGCAGCATAATATGGAGAATATAGGTCTATAAAGGAGGTATCCTATGGAACTCTTAAATGCTCCTCAATATAGTTCGTATGTAAATTCTTTCTCCATGCTTAATAATAGTCATAGGGCACCAATACCAATAAACAGCAATCCTAAAACAGAAGAAAAAAATATACCCCTGGGATTCACCTACGCACCACCAAATCAAAAGAATCCTCTGCGCCTTATCTTACTTATACTATTGGTTTCGCCGTACATAAAAAGAGATAAAGCAAGAACTGTCTCAAGGAATAAAACTGAAGATAACTTCGATGATTGGGATACAATATTAGATATATTATCTTCTATCTATCCTTATCTTGATTCAGAATATCAGGATGGAATTAACTTTATTTTTGGATTGACAGAGGCAAAATCCCTATTAGAGAGTCTATTAAGGGGGTCTTATTACAAATTTAGCAAATCGGACACCAGTATGCAAACATCCGGCTATCAAGAAAGGGCTATTGGCATTATTAGATCAATTCAGCCTTATATATCAGTAGAAAATCAAATCCTTCTAAATCGCATATTGAATACCATAGATAGCCTTGAGGTGTTAGCGTATCGTCTCAATAGGTTCAAGCAGCGAAGTTTAGAGGTACAAAACTCAAATAAGAATAGTCTGGCAAAGGTAATTGATTTAATTGATATTATAAAAATTTTGATTCCTGGTGAACGACAGCAGCATTTCAATCAGATAAGTAATATTTTAAAGTTAATGGAAACCATAGACCTTGCACAAGGGATCAATTCTTCTGAAAATGATAATTCATCTATTACAGCTGAAAATAAAATTACTTCAAATGCAGATATTGATGCAGATACAGCCCCAGAAAATTATGAGGAGGATAATAAAGCCATAAATATAGACGCTATATCCCATTCACTTAAATCCGTGTTAAAACCTGAACAAGCTAAATCTCTAGATCTAATCATGAAAATGGCCCAGCTACTTTCTTTGGATTCTGAAGAAAAGGAAAGTGCCGATTGAACCCTTTCAACCGGCACTTTTTAAATACTATGATGTTAACGCTGTCTTAACGGTTACTCCCTTTAGATTGCCCAACCTTCCAGTTAAAGCACCTATTTCATCTGTATCGCCTTCTACAATGATGGATATTACAGAAATACCTCTCTTCCTATAGGGAATACCCATTCTTCCTATTATAATAGAAGAATACTTGGATAACACCTCTTGGACAGTACTTCCTGATTCTTCATGGTTCTCCACTACGATACCTATAACCCCAATCCTTTTTTCCAAAGTAACTACCCTCTTTCAAAAATCTTTGTTATTATATCTTAATTATATCTTAGACGGTGGAGTTTTGACAACTAAAATGGTTACATCATCCAACATCTCATTACCACCAAGTAAGGTATGATAAGCGCCAAATAGTTCCTGACATATCTCTTTTGCTGTGTATTTCTCCATTCCTTTTAAATACTCCATAATATTTTCTGTAGTAAAAAGATCAGGTCTCTTACGATCTATCTCCCTTAATCCATCACTATAAAATACTAAGGAATCCCCCGGAGCCAGGTCTATGGTCTTGGTCTCATAGTCGGGTTTAAAGTATTTACCAAATTTACATATAGGGAAACCATCAAGTTTTATATAGGACACCTTTCCATTGCTCTTGATAATTACTGGATAGGTGTTCATCCCCGCTGATGCATAGGTTAACTTGCCAGTTTCAGTATTGTAAATACCATAGAAAAGAACTACATACATTTCCTCAGGAAAGGACATATTATTATAAATATGATACAAATTCATTAAAACCCCCCTGGGAGTCAAAATGCGGTATTTATTATCTTCATAATCTATCCTAAACCTCATATTTTGGTTTATGAAAACATTTACCATAGCTGCAGATACTCCGTGTCCGGCTACATCACCTATTAAGATGCCAATATGCTGTTCATCCAAGCGGAAAACATTATAAAAGTCTCCACCTATCTGTTCACAAGGAAGATATTTGGCTGCAAACTCCATCCCTGGGACCTTGGGAAATTCTGTAGTCATCAATGCCATTTGGATATGCTTGGCATCCCTCAGATTCTTTATTATTTTTTCATTTGCACGAGTTATTTCCTTGGTTCTTTGCTCCACAGATCTTTCCAGATCATCAACGTAATTATATAATCTTTTCTTGGCTTCTGATAATTCCATATACGGTTTTTTAATATTGATGATAAAAAGCCCCCGAAAAATCAAGAAACGGGCTACAAGTTTATACAAATATCCTAGCAGATTGTATGTAGCATATGCTCCATCGTTTACGGTATTTAAAGTAAAGGCCATTTCTCCTAAAGCAGCAATTAAAAACCCAGCAACCAACAGGATATATACTATATTTTTATCGTCTTTTATATATTGCCTATGATAGATGGCTGCAGTTATCAATAAAAGAGCTGATATAAAAAGCTCAAAACCTATATGAAATGAGGTAGAACCCTCCCCTTCCAAATATACAGAAGACAAGAGATTTGATTTGTAAACAACCAGAGCTATTGTTAGCAGGGTTAGAATGATATCTATTGCAATATAAACACCTGGATAACCCTCTATCCTCTTTCTACTAGGAAGAAGGCTTGCAATAAACATTCCTATAGACATTACTAGCCTGGAAACCATCCATAGGGCTGTAGCCTTTTGGGGTAAAGATATGGTTAAAAAGTATGGCATACCTTTATATGAAAAAATATGCACCATATCTAACAGAGTGACGGATAAAAAAGTACATGCAATTATAAATACAGATGCCCCTTGAGTATGCGATGATGAGTAGTATGTAACAACAAAAACGCAAAAGGCTATGCCAATAGCCGCAATCTCCAAAATTATATATAGAGCAAGTAAAGTATCAGCTGATAATACAAAAAAAGACCTATCCTCGCAGAGTTTAAGCAAAACATATAACAGGATGGTTGCTGCAAAAATACCTAAAATGAGAGGCCGGTCTTTCCATTTAATATTTTTCTTGAATCTGTTTATTTGCACCCCCATAAAACACCTTTCAATCCAATATATTCTCTATTATTTATACTTATATCTTAGCACAATGATCTGCTAAAAGCTATTTTTTTCTTATAGATGAATCTGCCTATTGGTTAAACCCTCAACTTTTCCAATACCATATCCTAGTGAAAAACTTTGCATCATACTATTAGCAATGAGTATAGTCAATATTTCCCTTTCATCTGGCCCTAAGCCCACATCACCTACACGCATGTATTCCCGAGTTTTTTCAAAAGCAAGTTGATATATGGCTTTTCTTGTGCCTGAATACTCTTTATCTAATTTTCTATTTCCCTCTTTGGTGAATTTTTTTATTAGCTGACCAGTTTCCATCGGATTCACTCCTTCCATTTTGCCCTATATTTGAATATTTTCCCTAATTATTTTTTTTATTCAAATATAGCCCTTATTCATTTGGAAGGAGGCTATAGAAATGATATCTGAACTGGATCATAAGGATATATCAAGTTTGATACCTGAAGACCTATAAGTCTGACAGGTCTAACCAAAGGAACTCTACTGTCTAATATCTCAGAGGCACACTCATAAAGGGTATACGGTGAATTTGTAGCCCTGTTTAAAGTAGTGCCTCTGGTTATTATTTTGAAATCATTATATTTTATTTTCACAGTAATAGTTCTGCATTCAATTCCCTTCTGAGACATTCGGCCACTTATGGCTAGGGAAAAATCTTTAAGGTAATTCCTCAAAACATCTAGATCCATCGTATCCTCTTTTAGGGTAGTTTCTTCACCCATGCTTTTTATTTCTTGATCTATTTGAACCGGACTGTAATCTATACCCTGACATAATTGCAATAGTTCATGTGCCCTTCGGCCCCAATTTTTCAATAAAAACTCATGATCATATTGTAGTAAATCTTTTACGGTAAAAATACCTATATTGTTAAGCTCTTTTTCTGTTTTCTCTCCCACTCCCCAAATCTTTCGTATTGGCAGCTCGGGTAGAATGCGCTGAGCATCATCATAGGTAATTACGGTAAAACCATCTGGTTTTTTCATATCTGATGCCAATTTTGCCACAAATTTATTATATGAAACTCCAACAGAAGCAGTTAATCCTGTACTATTATATATGTCCTCCTTTATTTTTTTAGCTATATCCACTGCATTTCCATCTTCTATCTCTAAAAAAGCTTCGTCAATAGAAATTGGCTCAATTATTGATGTATATTTCCTAAAAATATAATGGATCTTCCTGGACTCTTTCTTATACTTGTCCATATCTACAGGTAAAAATATGGCACCTGGACATAGTTCAGCTGCACGTTTACATGACATTGCCGAATGAACACCGAACTTTCTGGCTTCATAGGATGCTGTGCTAACAACTCCTCTCCCTTTTGGATCTCCTCCTACAACCACAGGCTTGCCTCTGTATTGAGGATGATCTCTTTGCTCTACAGCAGCATAAAAAGCATCCATGTCTAAATGAATAACCTTGAGCTCTGACATTTCCTCTCCTTAGCACTTCTCACAAAGATACTAATCTTCTTTAAAATTTCTTTCGATTAATCGTGTTATACTGTACATTGCCTCGACTTCATCTGGTCCTACGATTTTTACTGTGAATTTAGTGCCTCCAAAAATACCCAGGGCAAGTATAGATAAAAGGCTTTTACCATTGCCTGTTTTGTCGCCCTTAATCACTCGTATCTCCGATTTAAAGGAATTAGCTACTTTAGTAAATTTAGCTGCTGGTCGAGCATGTAAACCAGTTTCGTCATTTATTACAAACTCTTTCTCTAACATCTCTTCCCTTTCCCCCAAATAAAATGATATAAGTCTAATAGCTCTTGTAATTCCTTATTATAAGTATAATATCCTAAAAATAAAATCTTGTCTACTGTCCTTTACTGAACTGTTTTTTTCTTATACCTATCCATTTGTTTTGGGAAAACAATATAACACCTAGTATTGCTGAAATGCCGGTAAGTATAAATACAGGGAGAAACGAAAATTTATCTATTACTATACCACTAAGCATGGTTAACAAGGATGAAACTACTAATGTAATTAGAGTATTGATACTTATGTATATGGGAACCCGACCTTCAGGACTGTTTTGAACTATGTTTACACCTGAACTAATGAAATATCCGCTGTTACAAAGGGTACTAAAAGCAAAGGCTATGTATACAGCATATAGGCCTGGTATTCCAACAATTACTAACATGGCTATTGTACCGAAAATAGCAGCCCATTTCAGAACTTTCCTATGTCCATGCCGGTCAGCCAATCCTCCAAATACTGTATTACCCAGAGTGTTAAGAATTACAGATATAGATGTAAAGGCTGCAATTTGGGTCGGACCAGCTTGGTAATTTCTAATTGCATATAGAGTATAGTAAGACAGGGATATATTGGACACAACAATAAAGCTATTTCCTAAAACAGCTCTGGCAAATCCCGGGGACTCCTTTATAGCCTTGGGTACCGCTTTTATATATTGCAAATAGCTAATCTTGCCTTTTTCTACAGGCTCTGGTGGCTCCTTAACTAATAGAAATAAAATTCCATCTAACAAGAGTAGAAAAGTTCCTATCCCAAAAATCCACATATAGTTATAGGGAAAAATAAAATCCTTCAGAAATGTCCCTACTAATGAGGCAGCACCCAAAGCAATAATATTCCCTATAGCACCACTATAACCAACCAACCTGCCACGTTTGTCATTATCGATTATTTTAGAAAAAATACTCATAAAAAAAGGTGAATAGGAACCAACAAACATATTAAATATTCCCCAGAAAATCAAAAATGCTATTATGGACGTCTGAAAGCTGATTCTTGTGAAGAAAGGGATAAATATTACGTACAGTATGAAAATTATCCTCTGTGTAATTAAAATTCTAGCAAAGGTCTTATGTTTTAAGGGTAAATTCATAGCTAGCTGCGCAAAAACAGGTTGAGTAACAAAAGTACCTATACTGACTATGGCACTAGCTAGGCCGATGATAAAGGTACTAGAACCTAAGTCAGTTAGGAAAGAGGGTATAACAACATTAATGGAAAGAAAAACCATAGCATTAGCAAAAAGTATTGTGTCAAAAAAAATCAAAATATAATTCTTCATACTCTTCTTCATACAATTCCCTCTTTTTCTATATTTTTTTACATTACTAAATATGCCATCTAAATTAAAGATGGCATATTTGGCAATATATATTTAATTCTATTTATTTGTCAAAAATCCTCTTTTTTTAAAAGTGAATTGCCCACCCCTCGGCACTACGTGCCGCCTCCATTACTGCCTCTGTAAGAGTAGGGTGTGCATGAATCATAGTTGCAATATCCTCAACAAGTAACTCGCCCCACTTGGCTAATAATAGTTCATGGATAAGCTCAGTCGCTTCGGCTCCTACTATATGTGCTCCCAATATCTCTCCAGTAGAAGGATCATACAGTATTTTAACCATTCCCTCAGACTTTTCTATAGCTACGGACTTTCCTGCACCTCTATAGGGAAATACTGCTTTTTTATAATCTATATCTTCTGCCTTGGCCTTCTCCTCAGTATATCCAAAACTGGCTATCTGAGGTTCACAATATACCGCACTTGGTACTGCATTTATATTTATTTTAGGCTCAGGATTAAGACCTGCTATAAACTCTGCTGCTATTTCTCCTTCTTTAGAGGCCACATGAGCTAATAGGGGAGAATTTACAACATCCCCAATAGCAAAGACCCCTTGTATCTTTGTCTGGTAGTAATCTCTCACTGGGATAAACCCTCTATCAGTCTCTATCCCCAGATTCTCCAGACCGATTCCTATTGTATTAGGGCTGCGTCCCACCGCTACCAATACCTTTTCTGCTTCTTTTTGGAGTTTCTTTCCTTTTGAATCCTCCAAAGTAACAACAACTCTATTATTATCTATTTTATCCATGGATAAAGCTTTAGTGCTGGTATAAAACTTGATTCCCCGTTTGTGAAGGTTTTTTTGTAGTGTGGTTGTTATCTCCTTATCCTCGAAGGGAAGTATACTGTCCATCATTTCAACTATATGAACCTCTACTCCAAAAGCATTTAGAATATGAGCAAACTCTATACCTATAGCGCCTGCTCCTAATATAATAATATCTTTAGGCAGTTTCTCCAACATAAGAGCTCCTGTTGAGGATAGAACAGTATCCTCATCAATGGCAAACCCTGGTATTTCCCTTGGCCTTGATCCTGTAGCTATTATAATATTCTTGGCGGTTAGCCGCCTATCATCCCCAACCAATACCTGATTGGGAGATTCAATAAATCCCTTCCCATAAATTAACTCTATATTATTCTTTTTGAGAAGATATTCTACTCCTCTAACCAAAGTATTAGCTGCTTTTCGGGACTTTTTAAACACTTTCGAATAATCAAAGCCAGCTTTATCTAATTTTATACCCATATCCACAAGGGCTTGACTGTTTCTGTACACTTCAGCCTGATGAATTAAAGCTTTGGATGGAATGCACCCTACATTTAGACAAACCCCACCCGGTCTATCTTTTTCTATAACAGCAGTCTTTAAACCAAGCTGAGAGGCACGAATGGCTGCCACATAGCCACCGGGTCCTGATCCTATTACCAATACATCAAAATCATATTTATGGTTCATATCTATCGTTCTCCTTCATCAGTATAGTGCTCTTATAGGATTTTCTATAATATCCTTTAAGTCTTTCAGGAAAGCTGCCCCTACAGCACCATCTATTACCCTGTGATCACATGAAAGGGTCATGGTCATAAGGGTTTGTATTTCAATGTTATTGTCGTTATTCACTACTGGTTGACGTTCCATCTTTCCTACAGCTAGTATAGCTGAACCAGGAGGATTAATAATGGCAGTGAACTCCTCGATTCCAAAGGAACCTAGATTACTAATGGTAAAGGTTGCCCCTGAATACTCCTCAGGAGTCAATTTATTGTTTAATGCTTTATTGATAAGATCTTTAAGTTCATTCTCAATTTCTATAATGCCTTTATTTCCACAATCCCTTACCATGGGAGTAATAAGTCCATCATTCTGGGCTACTGCAAGCCCAATGTCAATACTGCCGTGCCTTAATATAGTATCCTTCTGCCATGTAGAGTTTATTATAGGATGTCTCTTTATAGTTTCCGCAACAAACTTTATTAAAAAGGCATTTACAGACACGCCTTTTTCTATAGACTGATTTAAGGATTTGCGTGCCTTCATAAAATCGTCAGTCCGTACCTTTAGCCTTAAATAATAGTGAGGTGCTGAAAACTTTGATTCTGCCAGCCTTTGAGCTATAATTGCCCTCTTGGCGGTAACTGGAAATATTTCATCTGTAGCTGTAGGTTTAACATTCACTGAGCTAGGTGTAGATGCCACTTGTTCAGCATATGATAGTATATCCCGTTTTATGATCCTGCCCCTTGGACCGCTTCCCTTAACAGAAGCTAGATCTAATCCTCTTTGCTCTGCCATCCTTCTGGCAAGTGGAGAAGCTATTATTCTGTCTCCTTTAGGGAAGTCTGTATGATCATACACTTTTTCTTTTTGAAAATCACTTCTCTCTCTATTATCCCCATTATCATCCTCTAGTTGTCCTTGTCTGTCTGCACCTACTTTAATACTGGACAATAATTCTGTTATGTCCTCTCCCTCTTCTCCTATTATGGCAATGGGAAAACCTATACCAGCCTGTTCTCCTTCATTTACCAGTATTTTAAGAAGTACACCTTCTTGTATGGCCTCATAATCCATAGTGGCCTTATCTGTTTCCACCTGGCACAAGACTTCACCTGATTCCACTCTATCTCCTTCCTTCTTTTCCCATTTGGAGATAGTTCCAGTTTCCATTGTGGGTGACAAGGCAATCATCAATACTTGCTCAGCCATGATATCCCTCCGTTCCAATCAAATATACATCACTTTCTTTACCGCATTGAAAATCTTTTCAACAGAAGGTTGGACTGCTAACTCTAACTTATGGTTGTAGGGCATGGGTACATCCTCACTGGTTACCAGTTCAACAGGTGCATCTAAATAGTCGAAACAATATCGAGATACCATCCAACCAACATGGGATGCTACACTAACCATAGGCCATGATTCATCAACTATAACGCATCTATTGGTCTTTTTCACAGAATTATATATGGTTTCCTCGTCTATAGGCCTTAAAGATCTTAAATCCACTATCTCAGCCTGGATACCCTGTTTTTCTAACTCCTTGGCTGCCTGCTCTACCACCAGCAATGGTTTTGAGTAAGTGATTATGGTGACATCGTTGCCTTCTCGTTTTATATCAGCCTTGCCAATAGGTATAAGATATTCTTCCTCTGGCACTTCTCCTTTCCATGGGTACATTAACTCCCCCTCTAAAAAGACTACAGGGTTATCATCCCTAATAGCCGACTTTAAAAGCCCCTTAGCATCATAGGGGGTAGCAGGAGCAACGACCTTAAGTCCGGGAATATGAACAAATAAGGTTTGAAGTGCCTGTGAATGCTGGGCTGCCAAATATTCTGCAGGACCATTAGGTCCCCTAAATACAATGGGTACCTTTAACTGCCCTCCCGACATATATCTCATCTTTGCAGCATTGTTGATGACCTGATCCAAAGCCATTATGGAAAAGTTAAAGGTCATCCATTCAACTATGGGTCTTAATCCTGCCATAGCGGCACCAATCCCAACACCTGTAAAACCTTCTTCTGTGATAGGCGTATCGATAACCCTCTTCGGACCATATTTATCTAAAAGTCCCTGGCTTACCTTATAGGCACCATCATACTGGCCTACTTCTTCTCCCAATAAAATAACATTTTCATCTCTTGCCATCTCCTCATCCATGGCACTTCTCAAGGCTTCACGATAAGTGATAATAGGCATATTTACATCCCCCTTTGCCATCTATTATCTTATTCTAGGCCAGAACGTCTTCGTATAGGGTTTCCAACCCTGGCTCTTGGCTATTCTCTGCAAATTCAACCGCCTGGGTTGCTATTGCTTTACATTCATCATCTATCTTTTTATAATCCTCTTCAGTTATTATGTTTTTTTCTACCATTTCATTCTTTAATAATAGAATGGGATCCTGCTGTCTATATTCATCCAGTTCCTCCCTTGTTCTGTATTTGGCTGGATCACTCATGGAATGTCCTCTGTACCTGTAGGTCTTAATCTCCAAAAAACTTGGAAGTCCTTCCTCTCTGGCCTGTTTGACAGCCTTTTTGGTCTCTTCATATACTTCTAATACATTCATGCCATCCACTTGCTTTCCTGGAATTCCATATGAATTGCTCATTATATAGAACTCATGAACTGCCGATACTCTTTCATAATTGGTACCCATACCGTACTGGTTATTCTCACAAATATACACGATAGGAAGATTCCAAATCTTTGCCATGTTTAAACTCTCATGAAAAGCACCCTGATGTATAGCACCATCACCAAAGTAACATAGCACTACCCCATCCTCTTCCTTATATTTTATCTTTAAAGCCACCCCTGTTGCCAAGGGGATATGGGATCCTACAATACCATGGCCGCCATACATATGATTTTCCACATCAAACAAGTGCATAGAGCCTCCTTTACCTCTGGCACAGCCAGTTATCTTGCCAAAGAGTTCCGCCATTAATACTCCCGGATCCATGCCACAGACCAAGGCATGCCCGTGATCTCTATAGGTAGTTAGAACATAATCTTTAGTAAGATCAATAGCTGCTACGGAGCCTGTGGCTACAGCCTCCTGGCCTATATATAAATGGCAGAATCCTCCAATCTTTTGGAGTCCGTACATTTGTCCTGCCTTTTCTTCTACCCTTCTAACAAGAACCATGTCTCTAAGCAATTTTAATAAAAAGCCTTTATCATATTTTTCAACAGGAAAAACCCGACTCATTAATCTCCCTCCCTGAAACAAATTCTTTCCATCTTCCCTTTCATTGGTTCCAAGTAAACAGCCTCTTCTAAAACAGTCTCCAATACTACAAACTCAGTATCTTGAAGATTAACCTTCCAAAACACATTTAATCTTTTCCCAATGGTTTGAAGAATTTCCGTTTTCATGGAAGGATTATCAATTATATTTATAAAACCTTTTATATTAATAATGCGATCTAAAGCTTTGCTTTGTATCATCCATTCTACCTTGGGATTTTTATTAAGATCAGCTACCTTGTCTGAATTGATAGCTGCTACACAGTAGATAAAACCTTGCCTTTCCTTTAATGTGGCAGGGGTCATCCAACGCATTTTTGGCCGCCCATCTTTGCCTACAGTAGCTAAAACAGCTGTTTGTACTTCAGTAATAAGGCTATCCAAACAGTTAAAAAACTCATACTTATACAAGCCTCATACCTCCTATTCTAAATCCCTTTATTTTATAATCTTATACACTGATACTATGCATGTTAAACTTGAAATTCCTAATTATAAAAAAGACGCCTCTTTATATTTTATAGAGACGTCTTCGCTAATTATATTTTCAAACCTTTTGTACATAATCCAATAAGAAATTCTCCAGTCTATCCAAGGCTTCCTTTAAATCTATCAGATTAGGTAAAAACACTATTCTAAAATGATCAGGGTCGGGCCAATTAAATCCTGTTCCCTGAACCAATAGAACTTTTTCCTGCAAGAGAAAGTCTAAAACAAATTTTTCATCATCCACGATATTATAACGCTTTACATCTATCTTAGGAAACAGATAGAAGGCACCTTTGGGCTTAACGCAGGAAATTCCAGGTATACTATTAACCCTCTCCCAGGCGTAATCCCTCTGCTCCTTAAGCCTGCCACCTGGCTTAACCAAATCCTCTATACTCTGATAACCACCCAGAGCAGTTTGAATAGTATACTGCGCAGGAACATTACTGCACAGTCGCATTGAGGCTAGCATATTAAGTCCCTCTATATAATCATGTGCTCCAGACTTATCGCCACTAATTACCATCCAGCCTGCTCTAAATCCAGCAATCCGATGTGACTTAGATAAGCCATTCATGGTTATAAATAGTACATCGTCTGCTAAAGAAGCTATAGATGTATGAGTTATCCCATCATAGAGGATTTTGTCATATATCTCATCGGAGAAAATTATTAAATCATGTTCTCTAGCTAGATCTATAATTCCTTCTAATATCTCTACAGGATATACTGCCCCTGTAGGATTATTGGGATTTATGACTACAATTCCCTTTGTATTAGGTGTGATCTTTTTTGTCATATCCTCCAGATCTGGATACCAATCGGATTGCTCGTCACATATATAATGTACCGGCTTACCTCCAGCAAGGTTAACTGCAGCAGTCCATAGAGGATAATCGGGAGCTGGTATTAAAATTTCATCTCCATTATCCAGCAATCCCTGCATAGCCATCATAATCAGTTCGCTAACACCATTACCTATATAAATATCATCTATAGCTACTCCATTAATATTCTTTTTCTGACAATACTGCATAATAGCTTTTCTAGCGGAAAAAATTCCTTTAGAATCGCTATAACCTTGGGCGTTTTTCAAATTCATAATAACATCAACTATTATTTCATCTGGTGCGTTAAGGCCAAAGGGCGCAGGATTACCAATATTCAATTTGATAATATTATATCCTTCCTCTTCCAATCTCTTAGATTCATCCAATACTGGCCCTCTGATATCATAACAGACATTTTCTAGTTTTTTGGATTTATTTATTATTCTCAATTTATTTCGCCCTCCCAATTATGATCCTTGGCCACCACTATAGCAGTTTATCTATTCTTTATCAAGAACCACCTGGTTCTAAAAATAGGGCAGGGCGGTTCCTTTTGACTTTTTAAAACCCCTTATTCTCCAAAAAGAATCTATCTGCGTCCTGTTGACTGACCAAAGGATGTATTACGCTTTCTTCTATATGAAAGTTTTGATTATCCTTAATATAGATCTTACAATCTAGGCTTTTTTCCAGAATCTCAATATTTTTCTCCCCATCCTCTGTCCAGGATCTTGCTACATTCGGATGTACCTCCACAACTACGCCCCATAGATTGGATGTTTTCACCATATTTTCAATCTCTTTTTCTATTCGTGCTACTACCATGGATTCAGAATATACTCTGCCGGTTCCATGACAATAGGGACAGGGCTTTAATAATTTAGAAGACAACCTGCTCCTAACTTTTTTTCTGGTCATCTCTACTAATCCTAAACCAGTAAAGCCTATAACATTGGTCTTGGTTCTATCTTTTTTTAGCGCATTTTTAAGAACTTCCAGCACTTTATTTTTACTCTCTTCCTGGTTCATATCTATAAAATCAATAATTATGATTCCTCCAATGTCCCTAAGCCTAATCTGATGTGCAATTTCCTGGGCCGCTTCCAGATTAGTCTTAAGCACTGTGTCCTCCAAGTTCTTTGAACCTACAAATTTCCCAGTATTAACATCTATTACTGTTAGTGCCTCGGTTGTATCAATGATTAAGTAACCACCATTTTTAAGCCAGACCTTCTTTTGGATAGCCTTTTCTATTTTAGATTCTATATTATAGTACTGGAATACACCCATTGGCTTATCAAAAAGCTCCATCTTCTTTTCCAACCCTGGGAAAAGTACACCAGCAAATTCTAAAGTTCTCTCATATTCTGCTCTGCTATTTATTATAATTTTATCAATATCTGGTTCATAAAAATCTCTAATAGTTCTGTATATAACATCTCTATCTTCATACAAAACTCTGGGAACTTTACCTCTCCATTCTTTTACCTGAATCTTGGCCCACAATCGGCATAAAAAATCCATATCCTGTATAAAATCTTCCTGATCCTTCCCCTGGGCTGCAGTTCTAACTATCACACCCATATTACCAGGCTTTATACGCTCAGCTATTTCTTTTAAGCGTTTTCTTTCCTCTTCTTCTTCAATTCTCCTAGATACTCCAACATAGTTGACGGTAGGCATTAATACCAGATACCTACCAGGCAAGGTAATTTGGGTAGTCACTCTAGGCCCCTTTGTCCCAATAGGTTCCTTGAGTACCTGAACAGTTATTTCCTGCCCCCTGCTTATAATATTATCTATTGATAAGTCTTTAGTATCCTTTATAGACTCATCCCCTTCTCCGGAAAACTCAAAGACAGACTGATCCGAAGTAATATCTCCAACATATAAAAAAGCATTTTTGTCAAGTCCTATATCTACAAAAGCAGCTTGCATGCCAGGAAGCACGTTCTCTACCTTGCCCCTATATATATTGCCAACTATTCCCTGATTCTCTTCACCTTCCATATATAACTCAACCAACTCATCGTCTTCAAGTAGAGCAACCCGAGTTTGATCATACTGGACATCTACTATGATCTTTTTACCCAACATCCTGTCCTCCTATTCCATTTCAACAGGTGTTACCCACTTGCCGTCCTGAAAGAGATATAAGTCTAAACGATGTATTTCCAATGGCAGTTCAGCACCATAAGATATCTTAGCAAAGTCAAGTAAGGCTTCTGCTAATTGATCTGGTCTTAAGTTTGCCTTACTGCCCGTGCTTAACATTGCCTTTATTATAATCCAGTCCTGATCCTGATTTACTAAATCCATATTATGAATCATGGATCTTATATCGATTTGACGGTTGCCCTTTTTTGTCTTTTTAACCATCAGTATTTCTCTTTGTTCTAGAAAATCTTTTATCAAGGAAGATAAATCCTTCTGTTCAAAAGGCGGGGCTGAGATTTTTATTATATACTCTCCTCGTTTTATAAGACTCATTAGGGAGGGTGCTTTTTCATCCACAACAACACATTTTAGAAATCTAATCCCTTCAGGTAGTTTCTCATTCATCCTATAGCACAGGATTTGAGGATCCATTTCCCTCTCTAATACAATATCAAGATATTCCCCTTCGCTGGTAGTACCAACAGCCAGAGC
>JAAYGY010000015.1 GCA_012735575.1 Clostridiales bacterium | reverse complement strand
TTCCGTACCTACGTATAAAAATAAAATAGCCATAAAAATATAATACCTTATATTGGTAAAGGGAGGCTTAACAGCTTTGCTGCTGTCTTCATCCTTCTTTTGCTCAGGCACCTTCATCATAAGAAATACCACAAAGAGGATGGCCGACAGTATGGACAGGGTTAACACCGAGTATCTCCATGATACATTAAATCTTTCCATAAGTCCTACAAGTATTGGGGTTAAAAAAGCACCTATGGCAAAAAACATATGTAATAGGTTTAGAATATCACTTCTTCCCTCTGCAGCATCGTTTACAACAGAGTTTACCATGCTGTTCATAATTCCCCAGCCCAAGCCTGCAATAAATAATAGAATATACAAAAGAGTACCGGAGCTTATAAAAAACACTCCTCCAAATCCAACAACAAAACAAAGGGCACCAAAGGCCATAACTGCCTTTCTTCCGGTATAGTCTGATATAATACCCCCTATAAGACTGGCACCTAAATTACCCACAGCCTGCAGCCCAAGAAGCAATCCCCCGCCCCCATAGCCTATTTTAAACTCCTCTATTAGATAGGGCATAATAGATCCGGTTATTAGTACCGCCATACCGGTTATAACAAAGGCATAAAAACTGCCCCATAAAAGCAAAGAATCTATCTTGTTATTTTCCATATCTATTCCTCCATCTCTTCTTCCCTTTATAATAGCATCATATCATATATACCATATTCCACATACTATCATCATTCCTCCTGCATATAATGGCTATTGATAAGTGAACGACTTACACTAATTTGGCTAAGAAACCTGGCTTATTCTACAGAAAGATTACTTATTAGAAAATGGTTTAATGCGAAATAAATCCACTTTCCTAAATATCAAATAGATTCCTTATCTCCTCCTCCGTCATCTTAGACAACAAGGTGTGCCCCGGCTTTATAACAGTATCTATAAGTTCTTTCTTTTTCTGCTGCAGGGCAAAGATCTTTTCCTCAATGGTCCCCCGGGTAATAAGTTTCATTACATGGACCACCTTATCCTGGCCTATCCTGTAGGCTCTGTCCGTGGCCTGGTCCTCTACCGCAGGGTTCCACCAGGGGTCAAAGTGGATGACAGTATCAGCACCCGTTAGATTAAGCCCTGTTCCTCCTGCCTTTAAGGAGATTAAAAAAATATCCCCTTTGCCACCATTAAAATCCCTTACCATTTTTGCCCTTTCCTGGGTAGGAGTAGAACCGTCAAGGTAGAGATATTCTATTTTCCTTTCCTCTAAAAACTTTCTTATTATATCCAGCATGGAGGTAAACTGGGAAAACAAGAGGATTCTGTGTCCTCCTTGAAGTGCCTCGTCTATAATATCTCCCAACAGTTCCAGCTTGCCGCTTCCGCCTTTATAGTTTTCAAGAAAGGTAGAGGGATGGCAGCATATCTGCCTTAGCCGGGTAAGGCCTGCCAGTATTTTAATATGGCTGTTATTAAAGCCCCTTGTCTTTATCTCCCTTTCTATATCCTCCCTTATACTTTTCATGTAGGCAAGGTATACCTTTTTCTGCTCTGTGGTAAGCTCGGCTATTACCTGATGCTCTATCTTTTCAGGAAGCTCCTTTAGTACATCCTTTTTAACCCTTCTTAAAATAAAGGGCTTTATATGAAAGGACAGCTGACGGGCTGCCTTCTCATCCTTATCCCTAACAATTGGGCTTTCAAACTGCCTTTTAAACCTGCTGTAGGAAAAGAGATACCCTGGCATAATAAAGTCGAATATGGACCAAAGTTCTGACAGGGTATTTTCCATAGGGGTCCCTGTTAAGGCAAAGCGAACCTCTGCCTTAATGGTCTTTACCACCCTGGCATTTTGAGAATCCGGGTTTTTTATATTCTGCGCCTCATCTAAAATACAGTATCTAAAGGAATAGTGGGAGAGTTCTTCCCCATCCCGCCTTATAAGGGGGTAGGAAGTAATAACCAGATCTGCCTTGTCTATATTCTTTAGCTTTTCCATGCGCTCATTTTTCGTTCCAGATATAAGGAGTGTCTTTAGGCCGGGGGCAAACTTTTTCACCTCAGCCTCCCAGTTATATACAAGGGTTGTAGGCACTACCACCAGGGAAGGTTTTGCACCCTTTTCCTCCTTTTCCGATAAAAGCAGTGCTATTACCTGAAGGGTCTTTCCCAGCCCCATATCATCGGCCAGTATGCCTCCCAACCCGTAATGGGAGAGAGTTTTCAGCCACCTAAAGCCAAATACCTGATAATTTCTAAGTATGCCCTTTAAGCTTTCCGGTGGGGAAAGATCCAAATCCTGAGGTTCCTTTATGCTGGTTACCAAATCCTTAAAAGCCTTGTCCCGCCTAATATCTTCTATACCTGTGCTTTTTATATGCTCATCTAAAAAGAGGGCTCTATACTTTGGTATCTCTATAACTTTATTAGACAGGTCACGGGTATTTATATCCAGCTGTTCTAAAAGATTAACAAATCCATGTAACTGCTGGCTTTCAAGGTCAAGAAATGTTCCGTCTTTCAGCCTGTAATACTTCCTTTTCTCCTTAAGGGCAAAAAGTATGTCCTCCAGCTCACTAAAATCTATGCCGTCTATTTCAAAGCTAAACTCCAGCATATCCATCCGGGTGTTTAGCCTGATGCCGCCGGAATAGGAAAAACTTCTACTGGTCATATAGCTTTTAAAATCCTGGGAGTAATAGACATGGGCCTGCTGCTGCAGTTTTGGTATGCCACCATATATAAAGTCAAAGATAGCCTCCTCATCCTCCAGGTACACTCCCCCTGGCTGAACGCTAAAGCCGTATTCATTGAGTATTTCCAGTATCTTTTGCTCATTTTTACTGTCCCTTATGAGTATCTGTTCCTGACCGTTACTGTTTCTATTGCCCTCAAAGGGATTTATTTCACGGTTCCCGTATATAAACTTAACTTCACAGGCTATGCCCCTGCCCTGGGGTCTTAGATATAATTCAGGGAGTAGTTCTTCCTTTAGTATAATGGACTTTACCTGGGGTTTAATATTGACAGGTCCTGCCTCCTCTATAAGGGGCAGGATTTCAGATACAAAACGATCCCTTTCCTCCCTGGAAAAGCGGATCCTTTTACCTCCCGTTTCCTTTAAGGTATATTTTAGTGGAGTATAGCTTAACTTTTGCTTTTGGGAAGGTTTATAGATCTTATCTCCTACCAAAATATATTCCCCATCCCTGGTTAGGGAAAGAAACTTATCCTTAAAATTTACCTGCAGCAAAAGATCCTTTCTATCTTCATCTATATCCAAATCAAAGGAAATGGGCAGATCCTTCCTAATAATCTCTATGTTTTCAAAGACGTCAGGACCTATTACCAGCCTAAAGGGTCTTTCCTCCATTATCCTTAAAAACCTTTTGAAAAGGGTATTAGTAAGCATCAGTCTTTTGCCATCTATAATTCCTTTGGGCCTGTAGTAGTTTTTGTCCTCAATGGCACGGTGGATCTCATATATCTCCTCCAGGAAATCCATTACCTTTTCATCTACGGGTTTAAATGTATGGATATTTGGGTCATAGGTAAAGTTTTTGCCAAACTCAAGGGATTCTCTAGTACTATAGGCTTCTATAAGCTTTGCAATATCTCTGACTATATATAATCGGGATTCGCCTATCTTAAAGGATAAAAAACCTTCTATATTATTAAATTCCCTCTCATAAACATTGACTTCACAGGTTATATCAAGATTCACTACATCTCGATTAAAGGACTGGGCCAGATCGTCAAAATAATTAAAAAGCAGGCTGGCACCTTGCTTTTCATCTATAGGGTTTCTTCCTATGGCAGCCTCAAAGCTGCCCCTTCTGTCATATTCCATAATGGTAAAGAGTAAGGCCACCATATGCTTGCACAATCCCCAATATTTACCCGCCGCCGGGCAGGTACAGCCGGTCTCTATAAGATCGCCCCTTTGGGAAAAGTCAGCATAGGTACTATAGGGTAAACTGCCATGTACTGTTGCCTCCACCCTCATATCCTTTTTATGAAACTTTAGACCCTTTACCCGTCCCTGTCTGAAATAGGAGAGGCCTTTTTCAAAGGTCCTGGAAACAGCACATTCCATCCTGATTAAATCCTGATCTATATTAAACATATTCCAACCTTTCACTAAAAAAACTCAATCGGTATTATTATATCATGTTAGTTTCAAAGCTGTCATCCTGGCTAAATATTTATTATATAAACCGCTATAAGTT
Source organism: Clostridiales bacterium (assembly GCA_012735575.1). Taxonomy (GTDB): domain Bacteria; phylum Bacillota; class Clostridia; order Caldicoprobacterales; family UBA3941; genus JAAYGY01. The sequence continues at coordinate 27,353 of JAAYGY010000015.1, read as the reverse complement.
GATTTACACCTATTTGATACTGTTTTTGAGGAAAAAAGCAGATAAAAATCAAAATCTTGATTCTTATCTGCTTTTTAAAGTTCTTCTATACAATCTTCATATTTTTTATGATCATTTATTTTTGTATAGTCCATCGAACACCGGTAGGTGTATCCTCCAGGATTATTCCCCGTTTTCTTAGGTCATCCCGGATCTTGTCAGCGGTGGCCCAGTCCTTTGCTGCTCTGGCCTGCTGCCTCTTTTCTATTAAAGCCTCAATCTCCTCATCCAGGGTCTTTTCCTGCTCTTTTTGGGCAATTCCCAAAATTCCTGTTAAGGCGTTAAAGACATCATATATCTTTTGAACCAGTTTCTTTGAACTTTCCCCGCTTAAATGGGTGTTTGCATCCCTTACCAGATCGAATATGACCGCCAGGGCATCGGCAGTGTTTATATCATCATCCATTGCCTCTTCAAACTTCTTTATATATCCGTCCATTTCATCATATAATTCCTGCTCCTTAGAAGACAGTTGCCTATCCTCTGTCTCCCTTAATAGGTGTTCCAGGTTATTCTTGGCATTATAAAGCCTTTCCAGGGCGCTTTTAGCCTGATCCAGCAGCTCATGACTAAAGTTTACAGGATTTCTATAATGTGCAGACAGCATAAAGAATCTTACAACTTCCAGGTCATATTCCCGGGAAATATCACGAACAGTGAAGAAATTACCCAGGGATTTTGACATTTTCCTGTTGTCTACATTTATATAACCGTTATGAAGCCAGTATCTTGCAAAGGGTTTGCCTGTAACTGCTTCGGTCTGGGCTATCTCATTTTCATGATGGGGGAAGGTTAAATCCTGGCCACCTGCATGAATATCTATGGTATCTCCCAGATATTTGGTGGACATGACAGAGCATTCTATATGCCATCCCGGCCTGCCCTTACCCCAGGGGCTATCCCAGGCCGGTTCATCAGGTTTTTGGGCCTTCCACAGGGCAAAATCCATGGGATTTCTTTTCTTTTCCCCGGGCTGTATCCTGGCACCTGCCTCCAACTCCTCCAGGTTTTGCTTGGAAAGCTTGCCATAGTCCTCATAGGCAGTGGTATCAAAGTATACATCTCCATCTACCTCATAGGCATAGCCTTTTTCAATTAACTTTTCTATAAATTTTATAATATCTTCTATATGTTCTGTAGCCTTCGGATGATAGGTAGCTCTCTTTATGCCCAGGGCATCGGCATCTTTAAAGTATTCCTCTATAAATCTTTCTGCCAGCTCTGGTACAGTAATGCCCTCCTCGTTGGCCTTTTGTATCATTTTGTCGTCTATATCGGTGAAATTTTGCACAAAGGTCACCTTATAGCCCTTGTACTCCAGATAGCGCCTAAAGGTATCAAAGATGATAAAGGGCCGGGCATTACCTATATGAAAATAGTTATATACTGTAGGTCCACAGCAGTACATCCTTACTTCATTATCATGAAGGGGTACAAACTCTTCTTTTTTTCTTGTCATGGTATTATATAACTTCATCTTTCTTAACTTCCTCCAATTCTCTAAGCTGTGCCTCTACTTTTGTAAGTCTTTTTACTATACAGGAAAAGGCATCATCTATTGGGTCAGGTAATCTTACCTGGTCCAGGTCTACTTCATCGCAATCAAGCTTTACTACCTGTTTATCCTGTTTTACGCGGACATTGTCTTTTCTTACAATTCTTCCAGGAACTCCTACCACGGTACAATTGGGAGGAACTTCCTTTAGCACCACAGCTCCCGCTCCTATCTTACTATTATCCCCTACCTTAAAGGGGCCTAATACCTTGGCGCCTGCACTTATAACCACCCCGTTGCCAATGGTGGGGTGTCTTTTTCCCTGTTCCTTGCCGGTTCCACCCAGGGTGGCACCCTGGTATATGGTAACGTTATCACCTATCACGGCAGTCTCCCCTATTACCACACCCATACCATGGTCGATAAATAATCTTCTTCCTATCTTTGCCCCTGGATGAATCTCTATACCCGTAAAAAATCTGGATATCTGGGATACTATCCTGGCCAGAAGCTTTAGCCTGTGATTATGGAGCCAGTGGGCTATCCTATGAAAGATAATAGCATGAAAACCCGGATAGCACAAGATAACCTCCAGCGGGCTCCTGGCTGCTGGGTCTCTTTCCATTATGCCTTGAATCTCGTCTCGAATCCATTTAAGCAAAAAAACACCTCCTAAAGTCTTAGGAACCATTAACTAACAATAATTTTAACATAATACATATTATAGTTAAACAATTTATGTAGTTCATAAACGTCATCCATCATTTATTATAACTGGATTTAACTTGAAAGAAAAGCAAAAAAGCTCTGGTCTTTTCTAATAGACCAGAGCCTTGTCCTTGGTATCTTAGCCCAGAAGGCCTCTAAGCCATGCAAAGAACTTTTCTATAGCCTCCAGTATTTTCCTTAAAATGCCCTTGTTTTCCTCTACCACTCTTTTTACATCATCCAGGCTGCCTGCAATCTTTTCAATCTGGCCTGCTATTTTTTCTACGTTTAGATCCAGGTTGCTGATCTTTTTCATCAGTTCAACAATCTGATCAATCTGATCCTGGCTAAGGTTTATATTTAAATTAGCAGCAATTTCAATGACTATTTTTCGAATCTCGCCCTCGTCCTTGGTCTTAAGCTTTGCTATTTCTTCCTTGATTTCCTTGATAAGGGCAGCAGCTTCATCCTTACCAATCTCCTCTGCCAGCTCTCCGGTGGTAACTAGCTCCTCATTAGCAATCTCCTTGGCCTCTTCATCCAACTCTATATCCAATGCTTCTTCAAAGGCTTTCATTATTCCCGTTAAAGCAGCTGTGCCTGATACCTTAAAGGGTGCCGCGGCTATTACCTTGGCATTTTCTACCCCTGCTGTTACCAGGGCGTTGGCATAGATTTCCCGGGTTACCCAGGTGATATTGTGAGTTTCAATTTCGATTCCCTGGCCTGCCTCTAAGGGCTCCACATAGGCCGATGATATGGCTCTGGTACCTATCTTGTCTTCGCCAATTAATCCTAACAGATAGTCCCTTTCTTCCTGATTGGTAACTTTCAGTATCTTAACTTCATCTTCCTTTACCCCAAATAGCTCCAGCATTTGCTTTTGCTGGCTTTGGTTCAGATCTGCACCCAGGCTGACTACGGCCTCTCCCACTGGAGGATCAATGGCATCTGCCAGTGCAGACACGGGGAATATTAGTGTAAGTACAAAAACTATGGTCCAACAAAAGATCTTTTTCATTTCAATAACCTCCTTTAATCCCTATAAGGAATTAGCTTTCAACCTGTAAAAGTGCCACTGCCTTTGCAGCTATCCCCTGGCCTGTGCCCACAAAGCCCAGGCCTTCGGTTGTGGTTGCTTTTATATTAACCATAGATGGCTCTATCCCAAGGGCTTTTGATATATTTTTTTTCATATCCTCAAGATAGGGCGCCATCTTAGGATTCTCCGCCATTATTACACTATCTATGTTTCCGACTTTGCATCCTGCATTTTTAATCATATCCCCCACCTTTTCAAGGAGGCTTATACTGGATATATCCTTATACTTCCTATCAGTATCAGGAAAATGCCGGCCTATATCCCCCATCCCTAAAGCCCCCAGCAGGGCATCCATTATAGCATGGACTAAGACATCGGCATCGGAATGGCCAAGGAGCCCTCTATCAAAGGATATATTAACCCCGCCAATTATTAAGGGGCGGTTTTCTACTAATTTATGTACATCATATCCTATTCCTACTCTCATAATTTATTCCTCTCTCTTGTAGTAAGAATTTCTTCTGCTATGGCTATATCCTCAGGAGTGGTTACCTTTATATTGTCATAGCCGCCCTCTATCATATATACATCCCTGCCTAAACGCTCTACTAAGGTAGAATCGTCGGTAGCCAGGAACTTATCCTCCATGGCTTTATTGTGTGCCTCCATGATTAAGGAATAGCTAAAGGTTTGAGGGGTTTGCACCAGCCATAGATAGCTTCTATCCGGTGTCTCCAATACTTTGCCGCCGGTATCCACCCTTTTGATGGTATCCTTTACCGGCATACCTGCCACAGCAGCCCCAAACTTTTCTGCTACCTCAAAGCTTTTGCCAATTACCCGGGGGGTTATAAGGGGTCTGGCACCATCGTGGATAGCTACCAGCTTGGTACTACAAGGCAGGCTTTTTAGCCCGTTATATACCGAATACTGCCTTTCCTCTCCACCTTCAACAATCATTACAGGTTTTTTCGGTGGGTAAAGGCTTAATACCCTTTCCTTCATCATATCCTCTTCGCCAGCAGATACCACCAGGACTATACCTTCAATTATATCCAGGCTGTAAAAGGCCTCCAGGGTATGAGCAATAATGGGTTTGCCCCTAAGGGGCAGAAACATCTTATTTACTTTTTCCTTCATCCTGGTGCCTTTACCTGCGGCTAAGATTATTGCATAGTTGTTATTCAATGTTTACTCCTTCTCAACTATTTTATACTAGAGTTTATTACTTGCTTTAGTCATAATATCCATTATCAGCTGCCAATATTATATTAAATAAAAGGGCGGGGTACAACCCGCCACAAAGTTTTGTTTGAAAGATTTAACAAATATCTAATAAATATGTCTAATAAGAAGTTAAAATTTAAACAAAATTTCATACTACCTTATCCATGGCCTTTGGTTTTGCAAAGATCATGCGGCCGGCAGCAGTCTGAAGTACGCTGGTCACGAGTACATCTATGGTTTCGCCAACATGCTTTTTGCCTCCGTCCACAACTATCATGGTACCATCATCCAGATAACCTATGCCCTGGCCTGTCTCCTTGCCGTCCTTGATAACCTGAACCGGCATTTCCTCCCCCGGCAGTACTACCGGCTTTACAGCATTGGCCAGCTCGTTTATGTTAAGTACCGGCACTCCCTGAAACTCGGCTATCTTGTTTAGGTTATAATCATTGGTTAATACGGCGCCATTTAGTTCCTGACCCAATTTTAGGAGTTTACTGTCTACCTCCTGTATATCCTCAAAATCCTTTTCACATATCTGTACAGGTATATCCAGTTCCTTTTGGATTTTGTTCAGGATATCCAGACCCCTTCGGCCCCGGTTTCTCTTTAAAGTATCGGACGAGTCGGCAATATGCCTAAGCTCCTCCAGAATAAAGGCGGGAATTACCAAGGGACCTTCCACAAAGCCGGTTTTGCAGATATCAAATATCCTGCCGTCGATTATAACGCTGGTGTCTAGTATTTTGGGCCTGCTGGTGACTATTTGCTGACCATGCCTCTCCCTTTGAACTCTCTTTAACAGCTCTGACCATTCCAGCTCCTTCCAGCGTTTTGTGGCAATACTAATACCTAAATAGCTGAAGAATAAGTAAAACAAGGTAGTAAGCAGCAGGGACAACCATCCTATATTTAATTGCCTGATGGGATAGGTTACCAAATAAGAAATAAGAAGACCGATTATAAGACCTGAAACCCCGAACAAGATGTCATTAGCTGGCATCTCTTGCAGTTTTTGTTCTATTAATCTAATAAATTCGACAGTGTAATGGATTAACTTCTTTGAAAGGACAAAAAATAGTAAACCAGATATAATTGCAAACAAAATGGTAATTATAATATCCTGATATTCAATAAGCACAATGTTTCTTTCAGCTAATATGGGTACCGTCATCCATGCTAATGCAGCTCCGACTATAACTCCTACCAGAGTAAGTATAAATCTAACTACCCTTCTTAGCATTAGATCACCTCCTTGTTCTATTATTAACATTATACCAGATTTTTATAAGGAAAAAATGGCAAATTTTACTGAATTTTTATGTAATAATACATATTTTCTTATAATTTCTTATAAAAAAAGGAGCGTCCTACTAGACGCTCTCTCCATCAATTATTCCGTCGATTAATGCTGTTACTTCTGCTTCATCAGCATCTTTGGATAGGACTATTTCACTTATCAAAATCTGCCTGGCGTTAGTTAACATTTTACGTTCAGCCGTGGATAATCCTTTTTCACGATCCCGCAGCATAAGATTACGTACAACTTCTGCAACTTCGTATATATCTCCTGATTTTATCTTCTCCATGTTTTGGCGATATCTTTTATTCCAATTGGATGACATATGGGACTGATCATTACTTAAGAATTCAACTACTTTATCTACCTCTTCATCGGAGACAACTTCCCGAATACCAATCTGTTCCACGTTTGTCGTAGGTATCATAACCTTCATATCACCAACTGGAAATTTCAATACGTAGTAGCTCTGCTTTTCTCCTAGTATCTCACGCTCTTCAATGCTTTCAATAATGCCAGCACCGTGCATAGGATATACCACCTTATCCCCTACCTCAAACATGAACGATGCCTCCCTTATTTTATTTAACATTAAAATTATAACATAAAGAAGGCCGTTTGTCAATAAACTGATTATTTTAGCACGATAGTACCCATTTGTCAATATGATTTTTTCATTTTTTCCACTTTTATTTCTCACGCTGGAACCACGATAAATTCAACGTCTTTTAGCTTTCTCTTAAGCCTTTCTATGATATTACTTTTGTGCTGGGACTTTGGTGGTTCTCCCAAAACCATTATACCAATACCATGTTTTTCTGAAAAGCTTGATAATACCTCTACTACTTCATCTGATCGCAATACCGTCATCTCGGCGCCTACCTGTTTTGAAATATCAAATAGGTAGTCCAGCGCCTCTCCCTCCTTGGGGTTTCCTAAAAAGTTCTCTCCTATGGGTGCTACATGTATTACATAAGGCTTTCCACCGCTTAGCTTCGATCTTTCATACCCCACTCTTATAAGTCTTTCACAGGACCTTTGCCGAGTTACACAAATTAATACATTATGTGACTTTCCCATTTCCACCCCTCTTACTTTACCAAAAATTATGCAGTCTTACAGAACAGCATTCAAGGCCTCAGCCACTGTATCCACTGCAATGATCTCTATGTCCCTTATCCTGTCCAGCCCCCTTAAATTGGCCTTTGGGATCAGACAGGTCTTAAAACCTAGCTTCTTACACTCCAAAATCCTCTTTTCCACCTGGCTGATGCCCCTAACCTCTCCTGTAAGTCCAACCTCACCCATTATACATAGGTGATGATCCATGGGAATATTCCTAAAGCTGGATGCTATGGCACAGACTACTGCCAGATCTGCTGCGGGTTCATCTATTTTGATACCACCAGCTACATTTACATAGGCATCCTGGTCATAGAGTCTCATGCCTACCTTTTTCTCCAGCACTGCCATAAGCAGCACCACCCTGTTGTGATCTATGCCGGTAGCCATGCGCCTTGGCATACCAAAGGCTGTGGTGCTGACCAGTGCCTGCACCTCCACCAGCATGGGCCTGGTACCTTCAAGACTGCACAGCACTGCAGAACCGGACATGCCACGGGTTCTTTCCGATAACAGATGCTCCGAAGGGTTCATAATCTCCACCAAACCCCTGTCACCCATTTCAAAAATCCCTATCTCATTGGTTGAACCGAATCTATTCTTTACCCCTCTTAGGATTCTGTAGATATGGTGGCGGTCTCCTTCAAAGTAGAGAACGGTATCCACCATATGCTCCAGCACCCTGGGTCCTGCAATAGCCCCCTCCTTGGTAACGTGGCCCACCACAAAGATGGTCATGTTAGTTCTTTTGGCCAGTCTCATAAGGGTGGATGTTACCTCCCTTACCTGGGTTACACTGCCCGGTGCAGAACTAAGTAGTGGGTTAAACATGGTCTGAATAGAATCTATCATCAAAAACTTGGGCTTTAAGCTTTCAACATGGGCCATTATAATATCTATGTTGGTTTCGGCTACAAGATGAAGGTTAGGCGATGTTACCCCCAGCCTGTTTGCCCTCATCTTTATCTGCTGAACAGACTCCTCCCCTGATGCATAGAGGACCTTGTTATCATCCCTGCCCAGGGCTTCACATATCTGCAGTATAAGGGTGGATTTGCCAATGCCCGGATCCCCCCCTATGAGGATAAGGGAACCGCTCACCACTCCTCCCCCCAGCACCCTATTAAGCTCTTCAAGCCCAGTGCTCTGGCGAGCCTCCTCCCTGGTGGAAACCTCCTCTAGAGTAACCGGCCTGCTTATGCCTGTTATTTTCTGGCCTGCTTTGGAACCAGCTGGGCTATCCTGCTCTTTTATCTCCTCAACCATGGTGTTCCATTCATTGCAGGATGGACATTTGCCCATCCATCTTATGGATTCATGGCCGCATTCCTGACACACAAATACTTTTTTTAGCTTTGCCATTATCTTTAATTACTCCCTAATAGTTGCTCCTCTGTGGGTTTGTCCACAGTGCTTATATATAGATGATCCTTTTTCTCATTGGGATTATCGGCGCTATACCATACAACCTTGCTATCAGATACCCCGCCCTGGGTCAGCCGTGCCTTGGTACCGGGCTTGTTAAGCTGGGCATAGCGGTCCAGCTCCCAAAAGTAGACCATGATAGCATCTTCCTTCATATATGCGATAAAGCCGTCTCCTATCCCATAGGGACGGGCAACATTTTCATCAACATCAATGACAGTCCTACCCATATCCAAGGTAAGCTTTAGATTGGCCTCGGAAGGGTTTAAGTTATCCAGCCAGGCTATGGCCTTGCCGTTGGTAACAGGATATATGGCAAAGCCCTTAGGATCCAGTATTTCCGGATCTATACCCTCTTCCTGTCCAGTGTTGCCTTCCATGGTATCCTGATTATCAGGCTCTTCCCCCTGGCTGCTTGTCGCCAGATCTGCGGTTAGGGCTTTGGACAGATCCAGTACCTTTATAAGGCTCTTGTTTTCCGGATCCTCCTGATTTGGCACCACCCATACCAGAAGCTCCTGGGAGATGGACGGTGGACAGGTACCGTAGGTGGGATTGTTAAATATCTCTAGCACAACAGGCTCACCGGACTTGAAATTGTATAGATAGAGCCTGTCCTGATCCAAATCCTTTTGCTCTACCCATACCAGGTTATCCCCGGCCAGCCTAAGCTGGGGCTTGTTGTATTCACAGGACTTAATCTTGGAAATTTCCCCGGTTTCCCTGTTCATAACATACAGCTGGTTTTCACCGCTTTGGTTGGTGTCCAGCCATACAATCCAATCCCCGTTAAACCTGCCTTCATAAATCTCACCGAACTTGATTTCTGTGTGGGCTATAGCAGTCTCCTCGCCTGTTTTTAGGTTTAAAACATAAAGATCCTCAAATACAGGTTCATCGATATTATCGGTATCCCCGGCGGAGTAGAGAACTTCCTCTCCAAAGAGAATAGGCTCATTTATTCGCAAAAGCTCTGTCTCCAGGGGAACACTGTTTTCCGAAAGGTCGATTACGGGTAGCTCTATCTCCTCAGGTTCCTCGGGTTCCTCAGGCTCCTGGACTTTGGCCTGGGCGGACATGTCCTCCTGGATATTGGCTTCGGCCAAATTTTCTTCCTTATCCTTATTCGCTTTATTATTATCTTTAAAGGAATATATACCAAAGCCTATGGTTAAAGCCACTACCAGCCCCAGGGTTATAAAGCGCAGCTTACGCCTGTTAATGATAACTACCTTAAGAGAACTGGTTGACTTTTTGCCTACAGGTGTGGTGTAGGTTATCCTTATTCTGGATTTATTTCTTCTTATTTTTTCTATCAATTCCTTAATATTCAAAGCTTGTACACTCCCTGTAAAAAGATTGAAATCTTGCAGGCTATCCCACTAAATTATATCACAATTATAAATAAAAATATACAGATTGGGATAATTAAAGAGAAAGACCGAGCTTTGCTCAGCCTTACAACTTCTTAAATATCAGCTTGTCATTTTCTACATCGATCAGTACCTTGTCCCCCACCTTTATTCTGCCTGCCAGCATCTCTTCGGACAGGTTATCCTCCACAGTGCGCTGGATGGCCCTTCTTAGTGGCCTTGCGCCATATATAGGATCAAAGCCCTGCTTTACCATAAAGTCTTTGGCTGCATCGCTTATGGTGAGATGTATATCCTTCTCTTTCAGCCTCTTTATGGTCCTATCCAACATTATGGGGACAATCTTTCTTAAGTGCTCATCTTCCAGGGCATGGAATACTATGACTTCATCCACACGGTTTAGAAACTCCGGCCTGAAGGTTTTCTTAAGCTCTTCCAGTACATTTTCCTTCATCTTTTCATATTCACTGTTGAAGGTATCCTGTACTGGTGCAAAGCCCAGGGTCTTTTGCTTGCGGATGGTGTGAGCGCCTACGTTAGATGTCATAACTACTACAGTGTTTCTGAAATCTACCACTCTGCCCTTACCATCGGTCAGCCTTCCATCCTCCAGTATCTGTAGTAGGATATTAAATACATCGGGATGGGCCTTTTCAATCTCGTCTAAAAGGATAACTGAATAAGGCTGTCTTCTAACCTTTTCAGTTAGCTGTCCGCCCTCGTCATAGCCTACATATCCTGGAGGGGAACCTATTAGCCTGGATACAGCATGCCTTTCCATGTATTCAGACATGTCGAGGCGGATCATGGAATCCTCATCACCAAAGAGAACCTCTGCCAAGGCTCTGCACAGTTCTGTCTTACCTACCCCTGTAGGACCCAGGAACATAAAGGAACCTACTGGCCTTTTTGGATCCTTAAGTCCCACTCTTGCCCTTCTAATAGCTCTGGACACGGCCTTGATAGCCTCTTCCTGACCTATTACTCTCTGGTGGAGAATCTCCTCCATCTTTAAAAGTCGCTCTGACTCCTCCTCGGTCAGCTTTACAACCGGGATGCCGGTCCAGCTGGCAATAATTTCAGCTATCTCCTGCTCGCCCACGGTCTGGCCACCGGCAGCCTGATTTTGCTTCCATTTTTCCTTTTCAGCATCTATTTCATCTTTGACCTTTCTTTCCTCGTCCCTAAGCTGTGCCGCCTTTTCAAAGTTTTGGTTGGCTACCGCTTCTTCCTTCTCCTTGCGGATATCCTCCAGCTTCTTTTCCAGGTTTTTAAGATCCGGTGGCGCGGTGTAGCTTTGAAGCCTTACCCTGGATGCTGCCTCGTCTATAAGATCGATTGCCTTGTCAGGCAGGAAACGGTCGGTTATATAGCGGTCTGAAAGGGTGGCGGCCGCCTCTATGGCCTCATCGGTAATCCTTACCTTGTGGTGGGCCTCATAGCGGTCCCTCAGACCATAGAGGATCTGAATAGTTTCCTCAACGGTCGGCTCTCCCACCATGACGGGCAGGAAACGCCTTTCCAAAGCAGCGTCCTTTTCCACATGCTTTTGGTATTCGTCCAAGGTAGTAGCACCAATGGCCTGAATCTCTCCCCTGGCCAGTGCTGGTTTTAAGATGTTAGAAGCATCGATAGCACCTTCAGCAGCACCTGCACCAATTATGGTGTGCATCTCATCTATGAACAGTATAACGTCCTTGGCCTGCTTTATTTCCTCCATAACGGATTTTAGGCGCTCCTCGAACTCTCCTCTATATTTAGCGCCTGCTACCATGCCTGAAAGATCCAGCGTTACTACCCTTTTACCCTTTAACAGCTCTGGAATATTTCCCTCTACAATCCTCTGAGCCAGTCCTTCAGCTATGGCGGTCTTACCCACTCCCGGTTCACCTATAAGTACCGGATTGTTCTTGGTTCTACGGCTGAGAATCTGAACTACTCTTTCAATCTCATTGTCTCTGCCAATAACGGGATCCAGTTTCCCTTCCCTGGCCATTTCCGTCAAATCTCTGCCAAACTGGTCCAGGTTGGGGGTGTTGCTTTTCCCCTTAGGAGTGCTTTGGCTTTCACCGGCCTCCTCCTGTACCATTTGCATGATCTCTGTCCTGATCTTTTCAAAATCTATATTGGCATCCTTCAATATTCTGGCGGCTACGCCTTCGCCCTCCCTTATCAGGGCTAATAGGAGATGTTCAGTTCCCACATAATTGTGACCCAGGTTTCTGGCTTCGTAGAAACTTAGCTCCATTACCCTTTTGGTTCTGGGAGTATAGCCAAAACCTTCATTGAAGTTAAAGTTGCCTTTTCCTACCAGCTTTACGATATAGTCTCTCATTTTATCAAGTTCCATGCCCATATTGGCAAGAACCTTTGCAGCAGCACCGTCTTGCTCTCTTAATAGGCCAAGTAACAAATGCTCAGTACCCACATAGTTATGCCCCATACTTCTGGCCTCTTCCTGAGCATAAAGCAGTGCTTTTTGTGCTCTTTCTGTAAATCTTCCAAAAAACGCCATTATTGTCCCTCCATTCTATCTAAACCTCAATTGTTTATTGTATACCGTCTTTTTCCCATGATCGCTACTTTATATAGTTGATTATTGATATGTGAACGCCTTCACTGATTTGGCCAGGCTACTGATTATGCCCAAGCTTTTGGGCTGCAACCCTGGCCCTTACAGCATCCAGATTTTTTTGGTCTGAATTTTGAAGGCCAAATTTTTTAAGATGGGCAGGCTGGCCCATTATCATAAGCTCATTGATACCCTGAATATCAATATTGGGTATTATACCCATTTCCACGCCTAATCTAACTTTTGACAAAAGGTTCATAAATTCGTCCAATCTCATAAGCTTAGCATGGGTCATGGTTCCAAAGGCACGCCAGATATTGTCTTCAAACTGTAACCTGTCATTTTTCATAAGTGCATATCTACTCTGTCTTTCCCTTTCAACTATCTGCTTTGCCACTACATCTAAATTACTTATAATCTCCTCTTCCGATGCTCCTAGAGTTATTTGATTGGATATCTGGAAAATGTCCCCTATTGCCTCGCTGCCTTCTCCATAAAGCCCCCTTACCGTAATCCCAACCTTGGCCAGGGTTTGAAGTATCAACTTCATCTGGCCTGTAGCTGTCAGGGCGGGCAGATGCATCATTACCGATGCCCGCATCCCTGTCCCTATATTGGTAGGACAACAGGTAAGGTATCCCAGGTCTTCATCAAAGGCATAGGGCAGTTGATCCTCTATGGCATCATCCACTTTATTTATATAAACAAAGGCCTCATTTAGCTGATAGCCTGGAAAAATACACTGAAGTCTTATATGGTCCTCTTCATTGACCATAATGCTGCATATCTCCCGTTGATTAACCAGTATAGCCGCGCCCTGTGCCTGCTCCATAAGATCCGGGCTGGCCAGATGCTTTTCTACCAATATCTGCCTGTCTGCCGGGGACAGGTCATGGATTGTCAAAAACTGATAATAGTCCTGAATTGAAAAATCCTGACCTAATACACTCCTGCGAACCCGATTCACCACTGAATCCCTATCCACCCCATTCATAACGGTGGGGAAAGGGGTATCAGCCAGGTTTCTAGCCAGTCTTACCCTGCTGCTAAGCACCACATCGGATAAAGGCCCTTTTTCATTAATCCAACTCATCCGCTATCCCTCCTGTTGCTGCCTGCTTTCCAGTTCCCGTATCCGGTCTCTCAGTCTTGCAGCCTCCTCAAAGGCCTCTATTTTTATAGCGTTTTCCAGTTGCCGCTTTAGTTCCTCTATCTCTCTGCTTGTTCGCATTCTTATGTTTTGTGAATGGGGCCTTTTACCAGTATGTTTAAAGGCACCACCCTGTACTTTCTTTATTATTGGATATATCTCATCCTTGAAAACTTCATAGCAGTTTTGACAGCCAAATCTTCCAAGCTTTTTAAACTTCTGATAGTCCATTCCACACTTATCACACTTTACTACGGGTATACTGCCCGATGACCTGGCAGGGCTCATAGGACCTAAAAAGCTGGTTAAAAGATCGTTCACGGAAAAAGATGTAAACCAGTTAAAATCATCCCTTTCCCTGGCGCAGTCCTCACATAGGTGCAGCTCGGTTTTATTGTTGTTTATTATCTTTGTCACATGAACAGTGGCGGGATTCTTATTACACTTTTCACATAACATATTATTCCCTCCCAAATAAGGCATCACACCCGTGACCTTAGGATAGCCACCAGCATAGCCTTTAAAATATTAGCTCTAATAATACTTCTTAAGTTAGCGGGTATTGCTATGACCTTATCTTCAAGAGCAGTATTAATAATCGCTGCCTCCCTCTCAGTAATAATACCCCTCTCCATTATATTTGTAACAATATCCTTTGTTTCATTTTCTGATATGGAGTTTCCAATGCGTTCATTGATCAGATACAAGAGATAATCATCCTTGTCCAAATCCAATTGAACAATACGAATAAAACCTCCGCCACCTCTTCGGCTTTCTATATAGTATCCTCTATCCAAGGAGAATCTGGTTGCAAGTACGTAGTTTATTTGAGAGGGGGCGCACTCAAAGTATTCAGCCAGCTCGTTTCTTTGAAGCTCCAGCTCACCTTCACTCTGTTTGAGCAGGGTTTTGATAAAATCCTCAATTATATCACTAAGCCTAGCCACATTCGTCACTCCCTCTTTCTTCTATTGTTATCTCTTTGGTTTTATTTTGACCATCTTTGACCTTCATAATATATTATACACTTTTTTCGTTTATTTATAAACTTAAAATGGGATTTTTATTTAGTAAATTTGTATGATTTAGCTGATTATTCCAGATTATCTCATTAACTCTTAAAATTTCACAGATTTTCTTCTTCCTCAAGCTCAAGCCTTCTTAATGCCCTTTTAGCCACCTCCCAGTTAAAGCCTCTTCTAGCAAGGGCCTGACCTATCTTATAAAATTGTTCCCTGGTATCCAGGTTTCGATACCGCTTTATGTATTTTAGAGCCAGTTTGTAGGCTTGTTCCTCCTCTTCATTTTCAGAAAACTGATCCAAAGACTTTTCTATAATCTCATTGTCAATGCCCTTGTAATAGAGTTCCCTTTTTATCATGGCTCTGCCCATGGGTTTTGTTGCCATCCTGTGGCTGACCCAGTCCCTGGCAAAGGCCAAGTCATTTATATATCCATAGCTTTTTAACTTATCTATGGTTTCATCAATGATATCCCTTTCAAAGCCCTTTGCCTCAAGATAATCCTCCATCTCCTTTTGACTACGGCTGCGGTATTGCAGGTTTCTAAGGCTCATATCCATGGATTTTTTTGCATCGTCCTCCCGGGCAAGTTTTGCTATTTTTTGTGAGTCTACTTCCATATCCACCTTAAGTCCATGCTTTACCACCAGCTCGTCAAAAAGTCCCAGCCATTCCCCGTCGTCAAAGTGGATGGTGTATCTTCTCTGGTTGCGCTTTTGCTTTTGTATGTCTACGATTCTCTTCATAAGTATCCCCCATATTATATTAATAATGGCTATTGATAAATGAATGACTTGACTAATTTGGTTATTGATTAAGACAAACCTGGCTTATGGAATGTAACAAAAAGGGACAGCCAAGCTGTCCCCTTTATTGCATATTTTCTATTAAGCACCTGCGAATACCTGTTCAAACTCTTCCATATCCAGTTTTTCTCTATCAAGGAGAGCTTCAGCAACCCTGTGAAGGCCATCCATATGACTTTTTAGAAGTTCTTCGGCTTTGGAATAGGCAGTTTGAACAATCTTTCTAACCTCATCATCTATAGCTGAGGCCACATGCTCACTATAGTTTCTGTAGGTTCCAAAATCTCTGCCCAGGAAGACTTCCTCATGCTTGCCTCCGTAAGCTATAGGTCCCAGGTTTTCACTCATACCATATTCGGTAACCATTTTTCTGGCAATATTGCTGGCTCTTTCAATATCATTAGAGGCACCGGTGCTGATATCCTGCAGTACCAGCGCTTCGGCTACCCTTCCCCCAAGTAGCTGGGTTATCTCATCCATCATTTCGGATTTAGAGACATAATACTTATCATCTTCAGGAAGGGTTAGGGTATATCCGCCCGCCATACCGCGCGGGATAATGGATATCTCATGAACCGGGTCTGCACTGGGCAATAGTTTTGCCACTACGGCATGGCCAGCTTCATGATAGGCTACCAGCCTCTTATCCTGCTCAGTTATTACCCGGCTGCGTTTTTCAGGGCCGGCAATAACTCTGGTAATAGCCTCTTCTATATCCTGCATCTCTATATATTTGCCAGACCTTCTGGCTACTAATATAGCAGATTCGTTCATCATATTCTCAAGATCCGCTCCTGTAAAGCCAGGAGTACGCTTTGCTAATACCTTTATATCCACATCGGGGGCTAGTGGCTTACCTCTGGCATGAACTTTAATAATCTCTTCTCTGCCCTTAACATCGGGTATACCCACTACTATTCTCCTGTCAAATCTTCCAGGTCTTAGTAGGGCAGGGTCTAATATATCAGGTCTGTTGGTAGCAGCAATAATGATAATACCTTCATTCTCTGCAAAACCATCCATCTCTACCAGCAGCTGGTTTAAGGTTTGTTCTCTCTCGTCGTGTCCTCCGCCTAGTCCAGCACCTCTGTGCCTGCCAACGGCATCGATCTCGTCTATAAATACAATACAAGGAGCATTCTTTTTAGCCTGATCAAAGAGGTCACGAACCCTGGATGCTCCAACACCAACAAACATCTCCACAAAGTCTGAACCACTAATGGTAAAAAAGGGTACTCCCGCTTCCCCTGCTACAGCTCTGGCCAGCAGAGTCTTTCCTGTTCCTGGAGGCCCCACCAATAAGACCCCTTTGGGAATACGGGCACCTAACTCAATATACTTTTTAGGATTTTTCAAAAAGTCTACTATTTCCCTAAGTTCTTCCTTTTCCTCATCGGCACCTGCCACATCCTTGAATGTGGTTCGTCTCTTATCACCAGTATGAACCTTGGCTCTACTCTTACCAAAGGTCATGACACGGTTGCCACCGCCTCCACCTTGGGCTTGTTGCATAAAGAAAAACCAAAATAGGCCAAATAATACCAGGATAATAACGAAGGGAACTATGCTTAGCCACCATGGTGCTTCTGGAGGTGGTTGAACATCGATCTGAAATGAAAAATCACTGGCTGTTATCTCATCAAGAGGTATGCCTGTTTTTCTAGACTCTATCCTCTTAACATCTTCATAAAATGATTCTCCGGTAATAATCCTTGATCTAAAGTCATACTTACCACCGGATATAAATTCTCTTTCGGTAATATGTGAACCCTTATACAGGCCATAAACGGTCATTTCTACAGTCTGTACCCGGTCTACTTTGCCTTCTTCTATGGCTTTTAACAGATCCGGGTATGAGATTTCTTCCCTTGTAGCGGTCATACCGTCAAGGTTAGAAACAATAAAAATTATGACAAGTAGCAAAATTAGATAAAACCCTGGCCCCCGCAAGAATTTTCTCAATATCAACCCTCCTTTAGTCAGTATACACTGCATTCTATTATTTTAGCATAGTAATTATTCAAAATCAATGAATCTATTTTAAATCTTCCTCCTCCAGTACCGATACATAAGGAAGATTTCTGTATTTCTGAGCATAGTCCAGTCCATATCCTATTACGAACTCGTCGGGGATCTCAAAACCCACATAATCAGCCCTTACATCAACCTTGCGTCTGCTGGGCTTATCCAGGAAGCAGCAAACCTTTACGCTTTTGGGTTTCCTTGATTTAATATAATCTACCAGATAATGAAGAGTTAATCCTGTATCCACTATATCCTCCACTATTAGTACATCCTTGCCTTCAATATCTTCGTTAAGATCTTTCAAAATCCTAACTACACCAGAGGACTTGGTGGACATTCCATAGCTGGACACAGCCATAAAATCCATAAACAAGGGGAGCTTAATCTGTTTTACCAGATCTGACATAAAGATTACTCCACCTCTTAAAATGCCGATTACCACCAGTTCTTTTCCCTGGTAATCCTTAGTTATTTCTGCACCCATTTCTGCAACTCTTTTCATAATAGTTTCTTCATCAATTAAAATCTTTCCTACTTGTTCCATTCCTATACCGCCTTATCTTTTAGTATTTTTCTTTAATTTCTAGTCTGAGCAACCTTTTAGTATCCCTGGTCACTCGGTAGTCCTGACTTATCTGATGCTCCACTACCCATATAATATTGTCCCTGTCCACCACCAAAGGTATGCTATCCCTTTTGTGCCTTGGAATCTTGTTATCTATAAAATAATCCTTTAATTTTTTTGTTCCTTTCATTCCTAAAGGTTTAAACCTGTCTCCATTTCTTCTATTGCGTACAAATAGCTTATCTCCCTGTACAGCCTCTGCGTCAATATAGATACACTTCTTACCCCTATTTAAAACAGTGTATTCCTCCTCTGGCTGTGTCAGGATTTTTACACCTAATTCAGGTATAAAGACTTCACCTGGAACGGGCAATTCATATAAAAAATCTGGTACCGGCACCAGGTCTTCTCCTTCAGCGGCTTTGCCTATGGAGAGCACCAGATAATCATAATCTTTTCTGGCCTTTAAGCCGTGGGGAAGGTTTAAAGTAGCACCAACATTTGAGTTTAGAGCAATATCTAACACTCCCTCTATATGCACATGCTCAATACCAACAAGATCCTCTTTCAGCAGCTCAAGGCCAAGGCGAATTACCCTTGCCTGTACAGCCATATGGCACTTTAAAAAATCAAGGAGGGAAATTTTTACTTCATTATCTTTATGCCTGGTTATTGTATCAAAAACCTGACGGGAATAGTGATCTAAAAAATCCTCATCGACCCTCAATATATCCCCCATTCTAACCAAACTATTTGAGAAGTTAGGGTTAAAATGCTCTTCTATCAGAGGAATTACCATGTGTCTAATACGGTTTCTTGTATAGATAACCTCTTCATTGGTATGGTCTATCCTGTATTTTAAACTATGTTCATGGCAGTAATCCTCTATCTCCTTGCGGGATATTTCCAGCAAAGGCCTTATGATTATCCCATCTCTTACCGGTTTTATACCGGATAGGCCGGCAAGGCCTGTTCCTCTTATAATATTGTGGAGAATAGTTTCGGCCTGGTCATCCCTGTGATGGGCTAAGGCAATTTTATGTCCTCCCACCTGGTGTAGTACTTCTTTGAAAAAATCATATCGTACCTTTCGACCAGCCTCTTCCTCTGATACTCCCCACTTTTGGGCCAGTTCTGCTACCTTTGCTTCCTTTAAAAAGTATTCAAGGCCCCATTCTCTGGCCATGTTTTCAACAAACCGGGCATCTTCACGAGCTGCCTGGCCCCTTAATCCATGGTTTACATGAGCAACATACAAGGTTAAGGGAATGTATTTTCGCATACGGCACAAAAGATGGATAAGAGCCAGGGAGTCAGCACCCCCCGATACTGCAACCACCACCTTATGGCCAGGCTCTAACATATTATGTTTTTTAATGTACTCTAAAACCTTCTCTAACATTTATCATCAGTCCCGATATAATCTATCTTATTCTATTATCTTTCCACTTCTTTTTCAAGTTTTTTTGGAAAATAGGCAAAATTAAAGTGAAGAAATTATTGCCATAATAATATTCTTCACTTCTACTATCCGGAATAAGGAGACAGGGAAAATGGTTTGTTGAGAAATCCATTTTCCTATAAGCATTGATATACTCAAATTTGACCGTTTCTACATATACATAATGGCTATTGAATGTTCATTCCGACACTAATTTGAAGAAAACTAAGGCTTATTTCACTTATCAATTGCCATTATAAACAGAGTATCTCAGATTATGGGTTTCCATACCCTGGTAGCCATAATAGTCATATCATCCCCAAAGGCCTTGCTCCTGTCCCCGGTTTCCATTTTAAGTACCGATTCCATGATATAATCTGCCATCTCCTGGGGGTTTCGGGTATCAAGGGAATCAATAATACCGGCCAGCCATCTTTCAGCCTCTTTTCCCTTGGCGGTATTGTCCAGCACACCATCGGTTATCATTATTATCATATCCTCATCCCTAAGCTTTAGGGAAACGGCTTCTGGCTGAACGTTGTCCAGTATACCTATAGGCAGGCTGGATGCCTTTACCACTTCTACATAATCCTTGCGTTTTATAAAGGTTGATACTGCCCCAATTTTTACAAAATCTGCATTACCCGATATAAGATCCAGCAAACACAAATCTACTGTAGCAAATATCTCATCCTGGGATCTTAATAGTAGGGTGGAATTTATACTGCGGATAGTGGTATCCATATCAAAGCCGGCTTCCAAAAAGTTTTCCAGGAGGGATATAACAGCCCTGCTCTCGTCAGCGGCCTTGCTGCCTATGCCCATGCCGTCACTAAGGGCCAGCATGTATTTTCCATCTGCCAAAGGGTTAAAGGAATAGCTGTCACCACATATGCCACTGGACTGACCTGCCTTTCTGGCTATACCAGTACTTACCTGAAACTCTTTTGCCTCCACCAGGTTTAGCATACATTCCCCTTTGCTAAGTGCTGTACATGGCGTCTGGCTGGGGGTCATCCTTCGACCTATTGTCCTGGAGACTATTTTCTGGATTTTTCGGGTACAGTCCCGCCGTCCACTGCAGGAATCCTTGCGGATATTAACCTCCATGCTGCCATTGGATTTTTGGATTACCAGAACCTCTTTAACCCTGATTCCCGCCTTATCCAACTCTATAGTTACAGCCTCTTCCAGATCCTTTTTAAACTCAATACTAATATCCAGCTCCCTGGCCAGCTGTTCAACCACAGTAGATACTCCTTCCAGCTGCTGGGCTACCAGTTGCCTGCATTCTTCAATCTTGGACTTCCACTTTAGATTGGACTTATATATTCCATATACCTGGTAGATGGATTCTAATAGCTTGTCCATGTTTATACATTTGTTGGCCAGTTGCCCTTTTATATCCTTTTTTTCCAGTACGCCCTCGGATTCTAAAATAGTGACCATATCAAACATTTCCTTATAGGTGCTGCAAAAATCCCTTTCCCAGCAGCTGCTGTATAAGGCGCAGCTGTGGCATACCTGGCTGGATATAATATCAAAAAGTTTTGCTATATCATCCTGTCCTGTTCTGGCTTTCTGAGATATATTTCCAAAGGCTGCTGATAATTCCTTAAAGACCCTGGAAAACTCACCAAGCCTTCCCACGGTCAGTTCCTGCATTTTGTTTATATAAAAGTTTTGCTCCCTAAATCGCATAAGGCTGTAGTCTAAAAACTGTCGCAGGTGACTTAATGCTTTTTGGGGAATGAGTACAAGAAGAATGGAACTTGCCAATATCTCCCGAAAGGATACTATGGTTACGGTGGAACTGCTAATATAAAAGGACATAAGGGCATTGGCCAGCAAAAAGGTAAGACCCGTAAAGATTTTGCCCATCTCTCTGAAAGTGCCTGCTATTAGGCCACATACTCCCAATACTGCAATCAGGATAGGGTCAGGCTGTGCAGCCATGGATAATACCAGACCCATTAGAATGCCCATTGCCGCTCCCAGTCCAACTCCACCGATATGGGCGGCTATTATAATAAAAAGGATTGAAAGAATATTTCTAAGGGAAAGGTTAAATGTTACCACTTCCCACATTCCCGCTATTATAAGGGCAGCAAATATGCCTATGGATATCAACTCTTCATTTGAGAGTATCCTGCGCTTTTTCACATCCAAAACAGCCGACAATACATTATCAAAAACATACACCAAAGCAAAGACTATAGCAGCCTCAAAAGCTGTTAACATGTAGTCGTAGAACAATATTCCACCAGGGATAATTGCCTTATATACTAAACTTATGAGAGAAAGGATGCTGGCTGTCATAAAGGCCAAGAAAAATTTACTGTTTCCCAATCTGGTCTTTTCCACCAAATTATAGATAAGAAACAAAAATCCCATAGCTAAGGCATATTTAAAGATAAAGCCCCCTATAGAAACACTTAGCATACCGCCCAGCACCGAAACAAAGGCGACCAGTCTACCTCTTTGTCTGGATAGGATTGCTGAATAAAAGGCAAGACAAAAGGGCGCTATATTTTCCAATATAAAGGCCCGTCCCATAAAAAAGCAGGACAATACAATAAAAACTGTACTTAAAATATACCCATACTTCTTTTTTGTACCCGTATATCTTGTCCCGGGCGTAGACTTCCTGTTTAGTCCAGAAGTGACCCTGTCCGCTGCCGCAATGGTTCCATAGTAGGAATAGCCCTGTTTTTCCATTCAACTCACCGCCAAATTAACATTATATTATTTTGGTGAGCATATTATAACAAAGGTAGCTTGAATATTTTGTCAATATTGAAAGGGTTACCCAAAAAACCTTGCGACAAAAAATCCTGGCCAGACAAAGAAAAGAAACAAATCCCTATAAGTTTTTCAATTTGTTTATTACTTGGCTGGTTATAGCTAAAGAAAGTCCTAAGAAAAATGTTGAATGTATCTGTTGCAGTGTCTATATTGGAGAATAAAAAAGAGTAGGATCTATATCCTACTCTCTAAGATTTGGTGGGCGCAACAGGGCTCGAACCTGTGACCCCTTGCTTGTAAGGCAAGTGCTCTCCCAGCTGCGCTATGCGCCCATGTTGGTCGCGGCGAACGGATTTGAACCGCTGACTCTTCGGGTATGAACCGAATGCTCTAGCCAACTGAGCTACGCCGCCAAATTATGGTTGCGGAGGAGGGATTTGCACCCTCGACCTCCGGGTTATGAGCCCGACGAGCTACCTGGCTGCTCCACTCCGCGGCATTCTAATTTATCTCCCGCCCGTTGGCGACGTATTACATTGTATAATATATTTACAAAGATGTCAAGGGTTTTTTTAAGTTTTTTTAAGCCCTCTTTTCAATCTTGTTATACTTAGTATACAACAAACGCATCCAAATTGTCAATGGATGCGTTTTATCTCTAAACTTATTATTTTATCTTAAAACCTATCTTTTCTTCCCTATCTTCCTCTCCAGGCCCCTTTCCCTCGTTTATTATCTCGATTTCTGATGTCCGATAATCTCTCCTCGCTGTCTTTTAGAAATTGAGCTAGTCGTTCCTCAAAAGGTATCTGACTTTCGGTCTCCGCCTTACGAATAGAAAGACTTATCTTTCCGTTGTCATCAATTGCTAACACCTTCACTTTAACTTTGTCATTCTGCTTGAGGTAGTCATTTATGTCTTTAACATAAGCGTCAGCTACCTCCGATATGTGCACCATACCTCTCTCACCATTGGGGAGATCTACAAAAGCACCAAAATTTGTTATTCCTGAAACAGTTCCTTCAAGAATTCGTCCTACCTTAACTGGCATAAAACAAGGGCTCCTCCTCTAATCATTTTTCTTTTCGATGAAAATAATTTCACCTTTTTTTACCCAACCCAGGCGCTCTCTTGCGACTCTTTCGATGTACTCATCACTTTCAGTGTACTCAATAAGCCGCTCTAGATCTCCATTTACTTCTTCTGTCTCAGCTATTTGCTCCTTCAGGTGCAGTATCTCATCCCGCTGCTCATTCAGTTTTATTTCCTGTTTGAGCACGGTAATGCCAAAATAGCCTAGGAATAGCAATATCAGAAATATTTTTGTTCTGGGCCTTAAAGTATACCTTTTTTTCTTCATTGGATGCTACCTCTCCCCCGACAGACAGAATAAATGGGACCTGCTTAGACAGCGTGCCATAGATATAGATATATTATATACTATTCGACAATTAAAGTAAAAGTCCTTTTTTTATTTAAGAATTATTTAAAGATTAGTACTTTAGATTATTGCTTTAAAGTATTGCCTTCCTCATCTTCTATATCTTTCCTTACAGGTATTTTTCCTCCTATCCATTTTACTCCTTTTACTGTCATTCTTATGGGCCAAAGGAAAATATTTGAAACAATCCTGTAGGCCTTAACCAAAAACTTTACTACAAGGCTGCCTACTGTCAAAATATAAAGACCCCATCCCAGTGCCAGTCCCAGATAGGCATATAATCTGATCTCTCCATCATTGACCTTAAAGAACATGTAAAAAGAAAAAAGGGCCGCCAGGATCCAAAAGAAAAGGTCAAAAACAGCCAAAAGCACTTTGCCAGGCTTTGTTATCATCCTAAAAGCCCTGTATACATCATATATTAGACCCAGCAGCAATCCTGCATATACGGTGGCTAAAAAAATGTAGGCCTGATTAGCGGTAGATAAGGTCATAAATATACCTCCCTACCTGAATATCCTGCTCAGTATCCCTGAGCCCTTGCCACCT
The DNA here is from genome assembly GCA_012735575.1 of Clostridiales bacterium. GTDB lineage: Bacteria > Bacillota > Clostridia > Caldicoprobacterales > UBA3941 > JAAYGY01. The sequence goes on along the minus strand of JAAYGY010000015.1, from coordinate 3,305 downwards.
ATATAGTCAGCATCACTGTATTGCAGGGCTATAATTTCACCCTCCACAATCAGCTGGCCTTCCTCCAGGTTTAGTTTGCTTATATGAAGATCCGCTCCGTGCAGAGTGATATAGCCCATATCTGTTACCAGTAGTACCGTAGATTCATCAAAACTGTCTACATCCTGAACTCCCGTAATACTCACCTTTTGACGGTTTTCCATCAGTATACTGTGACTGCGGCCTCTGGTAGTCTTTTTGTCATCCAAATCCCGGATCATACTATCCCCTCCTAAGACAGTATATGACGGACTTTGGGTGAGTATTCTTACATATATCTTCAGTCCCACATTTTTTCGATAGTTACTCCCTGAAAATAGTGGGCTATTATATCCCCGGCTTTCTTGCCCTCCTTGGCCATCTTATAAGCTCCCCATTGGGACATGCCCACCCCATGGCCATAGCCCCGTCCTTTAAATACTACCTGGTCTCCCTGTAGTTCTACTGCATCCAGCAGCGTTGATTTCATTTCAGTGCTACCTATGGCTATCCTAAAATCCGGTGCCGATACCTCTGTTCCGTCAAAGGAGAGGGTAACCGCTCTTCCTGATTCTCCCTTCTGGCCGATGGAAACACTGTTAATATCCTTTAGGGATTTGCCCATGCTTTTAAGTGCTTCAAGCACTTTGGCTTTTGAAGCCCTGTACTCCCAGGATGCCTCATCATCAGGTATCTCCGTCGAATCATCAGGAGAATCTACCATCTTGATATAGGGCGGGTTTTCCTTCTTGTAGTTTAAGCCTTCTTTGGCCGTGGCAGTCTTACCCGCTGCATTGGAATGGAACCAGCCCTGGGCGAACTTTCCATCATATACCATGACCAAGCCCCGGGTATCCTGCACCGCCTTTTGGATTTTTTCATTAACCGCCTCAGGGTTCCAGGCCTGAGCTTCTTCAACATCCGTAGATACATGAGCCTTGCCGTATTTAGACTGACCCTTTTCATCTATAAAATTCAGCACAAAAGTTCTGGCTATTATAGCCTGCGCCTTTATGGCCTCATCTGGCCAGTCGTTTTTTATCTCTCCGGCTACAACATTTTTTATATAGTCTTCCAGTTTCATTTCTTCTACTCGGTTTTCTTCATTGATAAATACCTTCAGGCTGGGTTCCTGCCCCTCACTAGCCTCAAGGGCTTTGGGAAGGGAGGGTTTTTTACTGGCTTGTTGACGGGTAGAGTCCCCAGGGTCTTTTTGGGTTGAGGGCCTCTTTGTTCCCAAGGGCCGCCCCTCCCTGGTTTCCTTTTCTGGTACAGAATCCCTATCCCGCCTTGTCAGTGCCGTACAGCCAACCACCAAAGCCATTATGACCAGTACACACATTATTTTTATATAACTGGTTTTCTTATTCATCTCCTGTTTCCTCCTAAACTATGCCAAGTATTTTTATTGATCATGTATATTATTTGCATAGATTAGGGGAAATACACAAAGATTAGAGAATTCGATACATACTGGCTGCGTCACCTTTAGAAACGTGTTCCGATACATCCAAAACTTCATAGGTCCTTACTTCATCACCAAAGTGAATTTCTATTTTGTCTCCTACATTGACCTCACTACCGGGCTTGGCAAGCTTGCCATTTATCATAACCCTGCCCTGGGTACAGGCCTGATTGGCCATGGTCCGCCTTTTTATTATCCTGGATACCTTTAAGAATTTATCCACCCTCATCTTTTTCACCCCTTAATGTTCTTAAATTTTGTACACTGTGTTAGTTCCATACATTTATATGATGAAGCCAATATTCAATAGTCATTATTCCCAAAAATATAAAAACCGAGAGCTCCTGCCTGAGGATTCCCGGTCTTTATATAGAAATTATTGTACAGCGTCCTTCAAAGCTTTACCAGCCTTGAAAACAGGAGCCTTGGAAGCAGGAATGACAATCTCTTCCTTGGTCTGAGGATTTCTTCCCTTTCTTTCAGCTCTGTCTCTTACTTCAAAAGTACCGAATCCTACCAGCTGTACCTTTTCGCCATTGCTCAATGTTTCAGTAATAACACTAATAATAGAATTTACAGCCTTCTCAGCATCTTTTTTTGTCAGTTCACTTTTCTCTGCTACTGCAGCAATTAATTCAGCTTTGTTCATAATACAAACCTCCTTGAATAGTTGTCTTATAGCTTATTCGCTATTTTTCCTGAAATTCCTTCTTAATTCCAATATTTTTTTGTGTTTCAACGAAATATTTCTGAAATATTTCGTTGAAATTAAGAAGACCATTCATATGTTTACCAGTTTTTTCTTAAGTTATACATTGAAACCCTTAGAAAATGCTATTTTTGCATCATTCCATAGCTTGTCCATCTCTTCCAGGGTCATTTCTTCCAAAGGCCTGGGAGCCATTTTCTCAATATATTCAAACCGGGCTATAAACTTCTCAGTGGTAGCCCTTAAGGCAAGCTCTGGCTCTACCTTCAAAAATCTGGCTAAGTTGACCACAGAAAACAATAAATCCCCTAGTTCTTCACTTATTTTCTCTTCCTTACCCTCCTGGTATGCATCTTTAAGCTCAGCCAGTTCTTCTTCAAGTTTATTTACCACATCTTCTATAGAATCCCAATCAAAACCAACCAGAGCGGCCTTTTTCTGAACTTTATAGGCCCGCATCAAAGAGGGCAGTATGGCTGGAACATCCTTTAATACCTGAGTATGGCTTGTATGCCTTTTTTCCTTTTTCTTTATTTCCTCCCAGTTTTCCAATACCTGTTCAGCATCTTTAACAATAACATCTCCAAAGATATGAGGATGCCTGTCTATCATCTTACGGCATATACCTGTTGTAACGTCCCTTATATCAAACTCCCCATGCTCTTGGCCAATCTGGCTATGAAATACTATCTGAAGCAGTACATCCCCCAGTTCTTCGATAATCTTGTCATAGTCCTCCATATCTATGGCTTCCAGTACTTCATAGGTTTCCTCCAGAAGGTTTTGTTTCAGACTTTCATGGGTTTGCTCCCGATCCCAGGGACAGCCTTCTGGCGAGCGCAGTATTTCCATTATCTTAACCAGGTGTCCAAAATCAAACTCCTCCAGCTTAACAAAGTCTACAGGAGGGATATAAAGACAGGTGGTGTAGTCGTATTCTTCAAGCCTGTCCAACTGGTGAAGGGATATTTCCTGAGATTTTAGCCTTCCCTTTTCATCATTTTTACAAAGATAAACTTGAAACTCAGAAGGATAAGCTCTAAGGAGCGTTAGTTTTACATCAGAAGCCAGAAGAGGATTATCTATATCCAATATTATAGTGGTCATGTTGGT
>JAAYGY010000105.1 GCA_012735575.1 Clostridiales bacterium | reverse complement strand
TCTATATGGCTAATATCCAAATCCGGGGCAGTTACAATCTTTATACCCTGAGCATCATAATTTTTGCCCACTGCAGCTATGGCAGCTTCTGCCCTGCCAATTCCCGGAATTATATCTATATCAATATTTTCATCATCCACCCTGGATAAAAGCTCCAACACCAATCTTTCACCTATCATGGGATGACCGGGAACCCCTAGCACCACTTCCTGATCCCCGGCCTTGTCCAGGATTAAATCTATCATGGCAGAATAGGCCTCTTCAAAGGTTTCTGAGCTTTCATATATATGATCCAGGGTAATGAAAGGTATACCTTCCTCCTTTAAAAAGGAAACTGCACCGTGATTTTCAGTCCGCAGTATTACATATCCCCGTTTCAAGGCTTTAATAGCGCCAAGGGTTAGTTCATCCTCTCTCCCTGGCCCAAGACCTGCTATTGTTATCCTCTTTTTCATCTTATCCTCCGCTCCGTTCTAATGATTTTCTCAGATCCTGTTAACATATCTATTACTTAACCATATTCTCAAAATATCTGGCCACATTACAATAGCCTATTCATGCATCCTACTTTATACAATTAAACTATTAAAAAGTGTGCTTATAAAGGAAAATGGATTTATGGAGTAATCTTTCAATTGCCCATAAGGAATACTTCTAAGGGAAGTGCCGTTAATAATCCATCAGAGTCGGGACGTGTAAGGCAGCTTCCCGATGTATTTTGGAAGATTACGGAATAAACCATTTTCCTGTGATAAGACTTGAATCTTATTTACCTCAATAATCCCATACGCCTAAGCAATCTAGCAACAGATCTACCCTTGGGTATGGTTTCTAAATCCTCAGCAGTAATAGACCTGGTAACAAGGAGCATTATTCCATAAACTACTATACCTGTTATAATGGACAGCCCCAAACTTATTATATTGCTACCTGTCTGAGTGAAAAGTATTTTATAGGCGTAATGGACTACAAATCCCATTACCGCTACAGAAATTATGGGCTTTACAAAAAAGTCTATAACAGAAACCCTGATGCCTGTATACTTTATAACAGACAAGAAGTTAAGAGCGGCAGCCACGCCATAGCATACCACGGTCCCCATGGCCGCTCCCTGGATGTTCCATTCAGGGTTTGCCACTAATACAAAGGTTATGACCACCTTAAAAAGTGCGCCTATAAAGAGATTTCGTACTGGTATTCCTTGCCTTCCAACACCTTGAAGCATTGCAGTCAGACTCTGTACCAGAGTCAGAAACACAACTCCCACACAAAGGGTTATAAGCAGCTGACTTCCATAGAGATATTCCCACTCCTCCAAATTGTAAAGAGCTCTTAAAATAGGTTCGGCCAATACCCCCAGGCCTGCAGCGGCAGGCAAACCCACCAGTAATGTAAGGCGAATACCTAAAGTAGTAGTGTTGGCAACGCCCTTCATATCCCTTAAAGCATAGGATTCGGATATGGCCGGCACCAGACTCATAGCTAGTGCGATAGTTAAAACTGCAGGGAAGTTGATAAGGGTATTTACTCCTCCTGTAAGTATTCCATATAGCTGAGTTGCTATCATCTTTATATATTCACCATGAACTTCGGGCATCAAGGTTGCCATGTTCTCCAGGCTCAGCCCTGCAGGAATCTGTGCCCCTTTTTCCATGGCAAACTCCATAAAGGATTCCAGGCTATAGGGCACATGAGCTATTTTGTCTATTATAGGAACCAAACGATTGACTACTATAACCTGATCGCTCATATTAACCAGAGGCATTATTGAAGCGCCTATGGTTACAGGAACTGCTATCTCTATCAGTCTGTAGATTATATTCCTGGATGATTCCTGGGGATACCTTCTATATGTAAGTCTGGCATTTTTTATAATGGTATTTTTCTCTCTTCGATATATTCCTAGCAGCAGGGCCAGAGCAGCCACTTCACTTAGGGTTACACCTGCTATGGCTCCTGCAGCAGCAAATTCCGGTCCTTTGGGCAGCCATAGGGCGGCCAAGGTTAGACCCATTATCAGCTTTCCCAACTGTTCTACAATCTGAGATAGAGCAGTGGGATGCATAACATGCATTCCTTGGAAATATCCCCGATAAGCCGACATAACAGATACAAAGAACAAGGCGGGGGAAATAGCCATTAGGGCATATATGGACTTGGGGTTACCCTGAATATTGGATATTAATCCGCTGCTAAGGAGCAAAATAATGGAAGTCACTATCCCAAGTAAGGTTAACAGACGGTGGGAAATTCTAAATATCTTGTAGCCTCCATAGTGATTACCTACAGCCAGCTCTTCAGATACCATTTTTGATATGGCTACTGGAAGGCCGGAGGTGGAGGCAACCAGTAGAAAAGCATATATAGGATAAGCCATTTGGTATAGACCTATCCCTTCTGAGCCTATAATATTCATAAGAGGGATTCTAAATACTGCTCCAATTACCTTTACTATCAAACCGGATATAGCTAAAATCCCTGCGCCTTTTACAAAGGATTTTTTACTCATGGAAAACCTCCATTCATTCTAAAAGCATATTGATATTATATCACTATTTAGATTTATGAAAAGCATTATAGAATTATTTAATAATTATGCTTAAAAATTATACTAAAAAAATAAGGCGATAGATAATTTCATGGTTATCTATCGCCCTAAACAAATGTACTGAACTCAACATATTTTCTAGTTTAAAGATCATGACACTGATAGCATAATTGCTATTGATAAGTGAACGCCTTCGCTGATTTGGTACAGAAAACTTGACTTATGGAACGCAGAAAAGCCGTAGCCTCGGCAGGACGCCGAGGCAGCTTCCACCGGTAGGATGCCGGTTTGGAAGCGGTAGGCTTTTTAAGTGGAAGAAGTCTTAGTTTTCTCCAAATCAGTGATGAAGTGAACGATCAATAGCAATTATATCCTTTACCACTCGGATAAGGATCCGTCCTCCAGCCTCCAAATGGGATTCTTCCAGTCGTGGCCCACCTTATCCATTTCACGGACATATTCCTCATTGATTTCTATTCCCAGACCGGGTTTCTTCAGTAATTTTACATAACCCTTTTCATATTCAAAGTTGCCCTTATCCACCAAATAATCCAGTACATCTGAGCCCTGGTTATAGTGGATTCCCAGGCTCTGTTCCTGTATAAAGGCATTGGGGGTACAGAAATCCAGCTGTAGACAAGCGGCCAATGCAATAGGACCTAGAGGACAGTGGGGAGCTACTGCAATATCAAAGGCCTCTGCCATAGCAGCAATCTTTTTAGTCTCCAATATTCCTCCCGCATGGCTTAAATCTGGCTGGATTATATCTACATAGCCCTTGGTTATAAGGTTTTTAAAGCCCCATCTGGTATAATTTCTCTCCCCGGTGGCTATGGGAGTGGAGGTATAGTATTTTAGTTCCTGGAATACCTCTTCATTTTCAACCAGTACCGGCTCTTCGATAAACATAAGGTTATATTTATCTAATTCCTTTAACAATGCCTTGGCCATGGGCTTATGTACCCTGCCATGAAAATCAATGGCAACATCAAGGTCATTACCAAACTCACTCTTTATGGCATCTACCCGTTCTACCACATCATCGATCTTTTTATAGCTGTCGATCCATCCCATCTCTGCTGTGGCGTTCATCTTGATGGCGGTGTAGCCTTGGTCGTATCTTTCCCTGGCCTGAGCCACAACATCGCTGGGCTTGTCCCCGCCTATCCAGCCGTATACCCTCATCTTGTGCCTTACTGGACCGCCTAGCATATCGTAGATGGGCATATTGTGATACTTGCCCTTTATATCCCAAAGGGCCTGCTCTATACCGGATATGGCACTGGTGAGTACTGGGCCTCCTCTATAGAATCCGCCCCTGTAAAGCACCTGCCAGATATCCTCGATGTCGTTAGCACTTCGTCCTATAACATAGTCTTCCATTTCAAGGACAGCAGCCTTGACGCTTTGTGCCCGTCCCTCAACAATAGGCTCTCCCCATCCAACAATGCCTGATTCTGTGGTGACCTTTAAAAATAGCCATCTTGGAGGAACTGTGAATAGCTCCAGCTTTTTAATCTTCATGCTAATCTCTCCCTCACATAATATATAAAAATCTAGCCCCTATACCTGGTGGCATTTATATTGACTGGCTTTAGGTTAACTTTAAACTTAATATCCTTATGATTCAGCCTGTATTTTTCCATAAGCACCGGCCCACAGCTGTTGGAGCCCACACCGCTCATCATATAGTCAATATATACCCAGTTCTCTGTAGACCTTGCCAGTTCTCCCTGGTATCCGGCCTTATCTAAATCAGCTGCCTTATAGGGAGATACGTTGAAGGAATACTCCCCTTTTGCCAGCATTCCATATCCCTGCTCATTATATATGCACATCCACTGGGTGTTTAAGTGGCTGCCATTCTCCTGGGGATAGATATATCTTTCATACATTTTATCTACAGTTGAGCTGTATACTCCCAGTTTGGACAGGTTGTGCTTATCCACATAGCATTCATGAGGGCCAAATCCATAGTATTTTACCTTGTTAAATTCCAGAGGAGTACTAAAGTTAAGGCCAAATCTGGGCAAGAAGTCTTCTTCAGACTTATAGTTGACCTTTACATCACAATCAATATCCACACTTCCATCGGACTTGAAAGTATATTTTAGCTGTCCCTTTATAAAGGGCAGCTGGGAGAAGATACCCATAAGAAGTTCCATTTCAAATTGAACATTATGGTCATCTAGTACCTTGGCCCTTATGTCTCTCTTGTATACCTGAATCCGGTCATAGCCCTCTTCTTTCCAGCGTATCTTTGCATACATGTCATTATCCAAGGGAGCTCTCCATATATCAAAATCTATGTCACTGTTTAATAGGTTATATCCACTAATATCTGCACCGCTGATATTGCCGGTGGTCTTGTCTACCCTGTACTTAATCTCTCCTATTGATACCACATAGGAATTATCATCCTCTTCTAATACCACTTTATTTATAACCTGATCCTTGGATTGTAAGCACTCAGCCTGAGCCTTGCTTATATGCTGATATTCTCCCAGAATATCCCCTGTATTAAAGGTGCTGTCAGGCTTTAGGTTAACGGCATTAATATTTAGCACCCTGCCATTTTCCACAGGCTTAAACCCATCCCCTAATTTTACCTGAACCTTGTCCCTGGCCTTAAGCTCCTGCACAAAAGTTATACCGCTGCTAACTATACTCTCTCCTTCTCTTAATTCCCATGAAATTCCTAAGTTGGTCAGGGTTTTAAAATCATACATGCTCCTTATTTCAAATATGCCTTCCTCCAGAGAAACCTCTTTTATCTTTACAGGGTATAGTACGCTTTTGTATTCTAAAAGGCCGGTATGAGGCGTTCTATCAGGATACACCAGTCCGTCTACGCAGAAATTGCCGTCATTGGGATAATCGTCAAAATATCCTCCATATACCCACTTGCTGCCCTCTTCATCGGTTACCTCCAGTGCCTGATCCACCCATTCCCATACAAAGCCTCCAGCCAGACTGTCATGAGCGTAGAAGAGATCCCAGTAATCCTTTAAATCTCCAGGACCGTTACCCATGGCATGGGAATATTCGCAAAGGATTAAGGGCCTGGTCTCTTCCTCATCCTTTAGATAGACATTTTCTATCCAGTCTACTGCTGGATACATTCTGCTATAAAGATCGATATATTCTAAATCCAGCTCCTTATAGTTTAGCCTGCCTTCCAGGGCTGTGGGTTTAAAAATCCTTTCATAATGTATTAGCCTGGTATCATCAAACTCCCTGGCCCAACGTCCAATGGCATCATGGTTTGTGCCGTGCCCTGATTCATTACCCAAAGACCAGATAATAATACAGGGGTGATTTTTATCCCTATGGACCATTCTCTGCATCCTGTCCATAAAGGACTCTCTGTAGATTTCCATATTTGCAATATGGTGTCCATCCCCCATGTGTATGGTACCATGGGTCTCAATATCCGCTTCATCTATGACATAGAAACCATACTTATTACACAGCTCATAAAATCTTGGATCATCGGGGTAGTGGGCTGTTCTAATAGCATTTATGTTATGCTTTTTCATAATCATAAGATCCTGAACCATGTTTTCATAGGTAACGGTTCGGCCAAGTTTTGGATTGAATTCGTGCCTGTTAACCCCTTTTAGCTTAATATTTACTCCGTTGAAATATAGTACCCTGTCTTTAACCTTTACCTCTCTAAATCCAACCTGAACAGGTATCTTTTCAGATCCACTCTCTACAACCAGGGTATAGAGATTGGGAATCTCCGCTGACCACAATTTGGGCTTGTCCACATTTATTGTTATATCACCTTTTTTGGATAAAGGGCAGGTTCCACTTGCAACTACCCTATTATTATCATCATAGAGGGTTAAATTGACATCTAATTCATCTGTATTATCCAGTTTTATCTCCAGGATTCCCTTACTATATCCATCCTTGAACCTGGTTTTAACCTCTATATCTCTAATATGGACGGCATCCCTCTCCAGGATATATACACTTCTAAATATTCCCGACATGCGCCACATATCCTGATCTTCCAGGTAGCTGCCATCACACCATTTTAAAACTACTACAAGCATCTCATTCTGTCCGTCTACCAGAAAGTCAGTTACATCAAACTCACTGGTCATACGGGAAACCTTGCTATAGCCAATAAACTTTTCATTTAGCCATAGGTAGAAACAACTGTCTACCCCTTCAAAATTTAGGTAGTATTTCTTATTGTCCTTCTTTTTTATATTAAAGGTTCTTCTATACACTCCGGCAGGGTTTTCCCTGGGTACATAGGGAGGGTTATACATAAATGGATATACATGATTGGTATACTGAGGCTTGTCATAAAAGCCCTCAAAGGCCTTGTCTGTCAGTTGCCATGAACCAGGTACCCTGATGGTATCTTCAAATTCTACAACATCCCTTAAATCCTTACCGAATATTTCATAAACACTTTTATAGTATTTAAAATCCCAAACTCCATCCAGGCTAATATACTTTTCGGAAAGTTCTCTGATGTTGTCAAAGGCACTCTCTAAAGTTGAATAAGGGATAAAATAAGCCCGGTTTTCTTCACGACCAATATGAAGTATATCCGGGCTCTCCCAATATTTCTTGTCAAAAATCATTTTCTATACCCCTTTCATCCAGATTTTTGCGTATTTGTTTTTATATACGAATATTAATCTTTTATAAGAACTTATAAGCTTATCTTACCATATATATATGTAGTTGTAAATCTTAAACATTGACCAACACTGCCTGACTTTTGCCCAGCTGATTGACAAGGTATACTATAAATGATAATATTATTTCAATTCCTATATAGATATATAGTTCTTACATAAGTTTAGCAGGTGGGATAGTATTATAATGAAAAAAGAAAATCATAGAACAACTTCCAGGGTAATTGAAATACTGACCCTGGTTGCAAGTAGTAATGATGGCCTGACACTAACTGATCTGGCTGAAAAAATGAAGGCACCAAAAAGCAGCATCTACCCAATATTAAAGACCCTGTCTAATTTTAATTTCTTAAACTATAATCAAAGGAATTTCACATATCGTATTGGATATCAGGCTTTTGAAATTGGCAATGCCTACCTAAATAACTTTGATTTGATGGAAGAGATTAAGACCATCATGACCAATATGGTTAACGTCTGTTCCGAGACCTGTCATTATGCAATACTCATAGAAGGAGATGTTCTGTATCTTCAAAAGATCGACTCTCCAGAACCCATTCGCATGTTCTCCAGCATCGGCAAAAGACTGCCGGCCTATGGTACAGGATTAGGGAAAGCCTTGCTGATGGATCATAATATGGACCAGTTAAGAAGCCTGTATCCAAATGGACTTAAGAAACTAACTAAGAATACAGCCTCCTCTGTAGAAGAACTTTATGATCAGCTACAAGCTGCTAAAGCAGAAGGGTTTGCCTATGAGGTTGAAGAATCTAATGAGCATATAAGGTGTATTGCGGTGCCTATTCGAAAAAATGGAATCATTATCTCTGCCTTAAGTGTAGCCATACCTGTGTTTAGATACACTGACGAGAAGGGTGAACTGATTAAGCATTTGCTTAAGAATGCAAAAGAAAGAATAGAAAAACTACTGGAACAACATCCTGCTGGTTCTATAAAATTTTAATGAAAGCCTAAGGAAGGATGAATAAAGTTGCTAGATGTAGTTACTATGGGGGAAACTATGGCGGTGTTTACGCCTGCTTCCCGGGGAAAATTAAGATATGTAAAGGATTTTAATCTAAGAATTGCCGGCGCGGAAAGCAACCTGGCTATAGGCATGCAAAAGCTGGGATATGGTGCAGGCTGGATAAGCAAGCTGGGCGATGACGAGCTTGGCCAGGTTATAATCCATACCCTGCGGGGAGAAGGGGTTGACCTGTCCAATGTTACCATTGATGCCGGCCATCCAACAGGTATGATGATAAAGGAGTTTACCGGGCTTAATGAAACCAATGTCTATTACTATAGAAAAGGCTCTGCAGCCTCATCTTTGACTCCTGGAGATATTGATGAAGAATACGTAAAAAAATCAAAAATCGTGCACTTAACCGGTATAACCCCTTTGCTAAGTGATAGCTGCTATGAGGCGGTCAAAAGAATTATTGATATAGCCAAGGAGAATAATATCTTAATTAGCTTTGACCCCAACATCAGACTAAAGCTTTGCAGCAGCCAGGATGCCTTTGACAGAATAAAATCTATCCTGTTTCAGGCAAATATAGTTCTCATGGGTCTAAGCGAGGCTGAAATCCTTTTTAATCTACAGGATATTGAGGCTATATTTTCACTGATGAAAGATTATGAAAACATAAAGTTCCTGGCAGTTAAGGACGGGGCCAATGGCGCCTGGGTCGGAAACAGGGAGGAGTATTTAAAGATTGAACCCCAAAAGTGCACTCCTGTAGATCCTGTTGGTGCCGGGGATGCCTTTAATGCAGGATTTTTATCAGGTATACTGGAGGGTCTGGATCTTAAGACCTGTGGCCAGATAGGCGCCATATGCGGAGCGCTGGCTACACAGACCTATGGAGATTTTGAAGGCTTTCCCTCCAGAAAGGAAGTTCTGCATATACTTGAAAATACAAAACAAATACATAGATAGGTGAATATATATGCTTAGTACTATAAAAAAAGAAAAGATAATTGCAATCCTTAGAAATATCCCTTCGGATAAAGTTGTGGATCTGGTAGAGGCAATCTCTTTACAGGGTATAAATGTATTGGAAGTTTCCTTTATGGATGAGGAATCCTTTTGTCAGATAGAAAAGATAAAAAAACATTTTGGCTCCAAAATGACAATTGGGGCTGGGACAGTCTTAAGCGTTGAATCAGCTAAAAAAGCCATGGATATAGGCTCGGACTTTTTGTTTGCACCTTCTTCCGACAGGCAAGTGCTTGATTACTGTGCAAAAAACTCTATAAAGTTTATCCCTGGCGTATTTACCCCCTCTGATGTCAGCCTGTGCTTAAGCTATGGATATAAGCTGCTTAAATTGTTTCCCGCCAATGTTTTTCCTCTTAACTATATTAAAAGCCTAAAGGGGCCTTTCCCTACCACTGAGTATATAGCCGTGGGCGGAGTTAATGGGGATAACTATAATGATTTTCTAAGTTCCGGCTTTGTCGGTGTAGGTATAGGTTCAAGCCTCTTTCCCAAGGAGCTCATTGCCAAAGGCGACTGGCATGCTATAAGTAAAAATATTGCAAGGTATCAAATTTAAAAGGGCACTGATTTTTCAATGCCCTTTTTGGTTTTGTTTCTTATTTATTTACTATTTTTCTGTTACTATTGCTCCATTTGCCTTGCCAAAAAACCGGCGGCTGTTTCGGCAACCTTTATTTCTGATTCTCCCATTTCCGTGCCGGTTTCTTTGGATAGTAGAATTATAGCACCAATGGGGTCGCCTTGAGAAACGATGGGAACAATAACCTGTGATGAATACTTGCCTGCGTCATCCCCGTTAGACACAATGCTATATATTCTATCATTTTGACTTCGGTTTGCCATCACCGGCTTTTTGCCTTCCATAATCCCTTCAATATCAGCGCTTATGGATTTTTCATAATATTCTCTTTTGGATCCTCCGGCTACTGCAATAATAAAATCCTTATCTGATATACAGGCAATATGTCCAAGAGTATTATGCAAAGACTCGGTATATTCTTGAGCAAAATCACTCAATTCTCCTATAGGAGAATATTTTTTTAATATGACTTCACCATCGCGATCCGTAAAGATCTCTAATGGATCCCCTTCACGTATCCGCAGGGTCCGGCGGATTTCCTTGGGTATAACCACTCTCCCCAAATCATCTATCCGCCTAACAATTCCTGTTGCTTTCACTGACATCCCTCCTTAAATTACATTAACTTATAAAACCATCCTTGCAATCATATTATTTTACTAATGAGTTGGTTTTATGCAATACTTTTGAAAACTTTCCTTTTAATAGATTTTTTCATGCAAATAATGGAATTTCTCTTTAAAGAGGGATTGTCCAGATCTAAACTACAGGCGTTTTTCATATACCTTTACAGATTTATCCTTCCATTCACTAAGGATTTCCTCCCATTTCTCCTGCCGCTTTTCACTCTTTAGCTGTTCCTCAATATCCTCCTTCTTTTCCTCCAGGGTATAGGTCTTTTCAGGATATTTTTCTTCTAATTTAATAATATAGTAGCCATAGGGAGTGGATACTAAATCCGATATTTCCCCTTCTTTTAACTGGAAAGCAACTTCCAGGTATTCATCAGGCAGATAGTAGTTTTCCTTATGGGTGGTTATGCCCTCTTCCATAACTTCAGCTAAATCAGGGTTGACCTCCTCAACAAGCTTTTCAAACTCCTCTCCTGCCTTTGCCTTGTTTAGTATTTCAGTAGCATGGTCTTTTATGGCCTCCAGTTCTTTATCCAGCAGTTCCTTTGCCTCGTCTTCCTTTTCTTCCTTCATAAGGTCCTGATATTCGGAGGTTTTTTGGCTGGGTATCTCAACAGCTATATGCTTAACCCTAACCTTTGGTGGCTCATAAAGAGTTACAGGTCTGGTTCCTATCAGGGCTATATTCTCCTTCTGCATGGTAAGCTCTTCGTTATAAAATTGGTCTACTTCCTCCTGAGGCACCTGAACATCCTCTACAGTCCTTTCGTAGAGTTTTTCTATGCATTTCTGCTGCGCCAGAAATTCTATATATTCACCCTCAGTCATACCCATGGCTGCCAACTGCTCATTTATATACTCATGAGCCTCCTGCTCATAGTTCTTTTCCTCCGGCTCCTTTCCGTCTTCCTCGTCCTCCTCATCTTCCTCGTCCTCTGCCTCTTCCTCATCAAATCTTCTTATCTGATCTTCCAGATCCTTTTTGATATCCTCAAGTTCTTTTCTAGCCTCTTCCCTTATTTGATCATTTACCTCAATACCAGCCTCACTGGCCTTTTGCAGGAGAAGTTTTTCTGTAGCAATCTGATCCAGAATAGTCTTTTTAACCTCTAGCACCATTTCCTTATTATCTTTATTATTAATATCTTCGTCTGTCAGGTTGTAGTAAGCCTTATCTCTATCAAGGCGGTCCAATACTTCTCCCTTTAAAATCTTTTCTCCATTTACTTCAGCCACCACTTGTGCTCTATCCTTTTCTGGATTTACCTGCACCAGACCACATCCAGCTACTATTCCCAGTAGCAAAATTATAGCAAGTAGTATGCTTATGCTTTTTACCTGTCTCATGTTCCTCTTCCCTTCGTTACTTCTTTTCAGAGATTATATCTTTTCAAAGCTTATGCATTTCACGATAGATAATGTGCTATTGACAAGTGAAGGGCCAATAGCCTTTATTTATGTTGCTCATCCTGAATTTTTTGCATCTGCTCTAAGATATCCTTTGTTTCCGCCAGGGCGGTGGTTGGATTGGCATTATGTAGCCCTATTCTCAGCCTGGGTATCCTTCTTCCCTCATATCTTAACCTGTTCTGGTTCTCATTCAGGATTATCATCAATACCCTGGAGTCTATAGCCTTTGGATCTGCCAGCCTTAGGGTAACCTCTCTCTCTCTATGAGTTATCTCTACAATGTTAAACCTGCCGGCCAGGGCTTTTATATAGGCTATATCAACCAGATTGGCAACAGAAGAAGGGATATCCCCAAAGCGATCCTCCAGCTCCTCCTCAACATCGTACTTATCCTGAAGGTTCTCTATGGCAGCAATCTTTTTATAAATCTCAATCTTCTGGCCTTCCAAGGGAATATAATCATTGTCAATATAAGCGTTTACCTTGATGTCAATGGTCACATCCACAGTCTCTTTGGTCTCTTCGCCCTTTAGTTTCTTTACGGCTTCATCTAAAAGCTTGCAATAAAGCTCGTATCCTACAGCCGCCATATGACCATGTTGCTGGGGTCCCAAAATATTACCTGCTCCTCTTATCTCCAAATCCCGCATGGCAATCTTAAAGCCTGCTCCAAACTCGGTAAACTCTTTTATAGCCCGCAGCCTTTTTTCAGCTACCTCTGATAATATTTTATCCTTCCTGTAGGTCAGATAGGCATAGGCCAGACGGTTAGATCTTCCCACCCTGCCCCGCAGCTGATATAGCTGGGATAATCCATAGTAGTCCGCATCGTACACAATTACAGTATTGGCATTGGGAATATCCAGTCCGCTTTCGATTATGGTAGAGCATATAAGTACGTCAAACTTTTTGTCATAAAAGTCCAGCATAACCTGTTCCAGCACGGATTCGCTCATCTGGCCATGGGCCATTCTAATCTTGGCTTCGGGCACCAGTTTCCTAAGTCTTTCTGCCATACGCTCCATGCTTCTAACCCTATTGTATACAAAATATATCTGTCCGCCCCGATGAACCTCCCTCATTATGGCATCCCTTATTAAAGCATCGTTATACTCTACCACATAGGTCTGTACCGGCAGTCTGTCCTCAGGCGGTGTTTCTATGATGCTTATATCCCGGATACCTATCAGGGACATATGTAGGGTCCTGGGTATGGGGGTAGCTGTAAGGGTAAGTACGTCCACATTTTTCTTTAGGTTTTTTATGGTTTCCTTATGCCCTACCCCGAATCGCTGCTCCTCGTCCACAATGAGAAGGCCAAGGTCCTTGAATGAAACATCCTTACTTAGCAGGCGGTGAGTACCTATAATTATATCTATATTGCCCTGTTTTAAGGCTTTTAATATCTCCCTTTGCTGGGCTGGAGTTCTAAAGCGGCTAAGGACCTGAATCTTTACTGGAAACTCTTCAAACCTGCTTATAAATGTGTTATAGTGCTGCTGGGCAAGTAGAGTTGTAGGTGACAGCAGGGCGACCTGCTTACCGTCCATAACTGCCTTAAAGGCCGCTCTAATGGCCACTTCTGTTTTACCGTAGCCCACGTCTCCACACAGCAGCCTATCCATAACCTTGCTGCTCTCCATATCCCTTTTAATCTCTTCAATTGCTCTTTCCTGGTCAGGGGTCTCCTGATAGGGAAACATATCTTCAAACTGCCTCTGCCATGGGGTATCGGGAGAAAACTGAAAACCCTGGGCAGCCTCCCGCTGGGCATACAGTTCCACTAGATCCATGGCCAGTTTCTGTACTGACTGGCGTACCTTGTTCTTGGTCCTTTGCCATTCGCCGCCTCCAAGTTTTGAAAGCTTAGGCGGCTTGTCATCCATGCCTATATAGGGCTGAATTACATCTACCTGATCTGTAGGGATGTACAGCCTATCCGTTCCCCTGTATTTTATATTTAAATAATCCCGTTTCTGATCATTTACAACTAAAGTTTCTATCCCAAGGTATTTTCCTATACCATGGGTTTCATGAACCACATAATCCCCTACCTTAAGGTCAGTAAAGGGATCTAATTTACTCTTCTTAGAGGGGGCAGCTCTGCCCTTTTTGCTCTTGCCCACCCCGTAGATTTCCTTATCACTAACCAGAGCAAACTTACCCTCGGAGTATTCAAAGCCTAAGCTGATACTTTCCGGCAGCACAATTATCTGTCCCTGAGGGACTTCCCCTTCCATACCGGGGCTATAAACTGCCTCGATCCCCTTATCAAAGAGGTCTGAGACCAGATTTTGTGCTCTGGAAGTATTCCCCGCACACAGGATTACTGAATATTTTTGGGCACGCCAGTATTTTAAGTCCTCCACCAATACATCTATTTTCCCATGATAGAAAGGGATGCCCCTGGAGGAAAAATTGTATATGGATTTGGGAGCAAAATCAGGCACTGATTTGGGCAAGGCCTGCAAGGCCAGCTGATTAAACCTGTCTATCCCGGATAAAAACTCCCCATAATCTATAAAGAGTTCACTCTGCCCAGGCAGAACCTCCCTGTCCTCCAGCAATGCTTTAAACTGCTCCGTAAACCCCTGTTCCCAGCTTTCAAAGCTTTCCCTAATCCGGGAGGGTTCATCCAAAACTATAAGAGTGGATGGGTCAGTATAGTCCAGAACTGTCTTTTTATCAGGATAGAAAAAAGGGAAGTAGTTTTCTAATTTCTTATAGAATACATCCTCTCCTATACTCTCTATCAAGCCCCATACTTTTTCTTTTAACCTCTCATCCCTGGGATTTTTACTCTTATTTATGGCTTTGGAAAGGTTCTCCTCTATTTTGGCCAGACCTTTATTTAAGGTATCTCTGGATAAAACCAGTTCCCTGGCAGGAGATATGGATAAGCTGGCAAGCTTATCCGTAGAGCGCTGTGATAGAAGATCAAAGTGGCGTATGGAGTCCACTTCATCGCCAAAAAACTCCATCCTGCAGGGAT
>JAAYGY010000104.1 GCA_012735575.1 Clostridiales bacterium | reverse complement strand
TGCTCCGGAATTGACTTCGCTTTACACTGTTTAATTTTCAAGGATCAATTTCTTTTCACGCCCCTTCCGAGGCGACTTCTCCATGTTAACAAATATTTTTCTTTTTGTCAACAGGTTTTTATTTGTTTATTTTCTTTGCCTGCCCCTTTGACCACCCTGCGGTAAAGCGACAAAGACTATCTTATCATATATGTTTTTTCGTGTCAACATAATTTGTATTGGTACTTTTTGGAGCATGGATTATTAATAACTTTCTACCCTTAGTATGCATGCCACTTCTCCTACTACATGGCTCAGTTTTCGGATTTCATCTAATCCTCGATCCAACTTCTCTCTCTCTACTTCGTGGGTTATAAATATGACCGGCACTAACTCCTGTCCCATTCCCTGCTGTGCTACAGATGCTAT
Source organism: Clostridiales bacterium (assembly GCA_012735575.1). GTDB lineage: Bacteria > Bacillota > Clostridia > Caldicoprobacterales > UBA3941 > JAAYGY01. The sequence continues at coordinate 8,254 of JAAYGY010000104.1, read as the reverse complement.
ACTGATGTCATGCTTGCCAAGAGTAGTGGTTATAATGCCTAAAACTCCAGGCTTATCCACTACCTGCAGACGTATATAATAGGAGCCTGATTCTTCACCTACCACTTTAAGCTTTTCACCATTTGAAACAAAGCTGCTGCCCGTCTTGGCAGATTGCCTCATCATCTTTATTATATCTAAAATATCTCCGATTACTGCACTTCCCGTGGGCATAGAACCCGCACCTTTTCCATACAGCATTAACTCTCCCACAGCATTACCTTTTATAAAGAGGGCATTAAACTCATCATGAACTGCAGCAAGAGGGTGATGATTGGGGATAAGGGATGGATGTACATGTATTTCCAGCTTTCCGTCCCTGTTTCTTGCTGTAGCCAGCAGCTTAACGGCATATCCTATTTCCTCGGCATAACGAATCTCATGCTCGCTAATTCTGGTAATACCTTCACAGGGAATATCCTGGGGACTCACATGTAGCCCAAAGGAGATAGCGGCCAATATGGCAAGCTTGTAAATGGCGTCCTGCCCTTCAATATCCGATGAAGGATCAGCCTCTGCATAACCTTTTTGCTGTGCTTTCTTGAGTGCTGCCTCAAAACTCATGCCTTCCCTGCTCATTCTACTTAATATATAGTTTGTAGTACCATTTATAATCCCTACCAGCTCATCTATCTGGTTGCCGGCCAGCTTGTTGGTTATAGTATCTATTAGGGGAATACCGCCACCTACGCTTCCTTCAAAGCGTATTTCCACATTGTTTTTATCGGCCAGTTCAAAAAGCTCTTTGCAGTAAGTAGCAATAACTGCCTTGTTGGCTGTTACAACGTGCTTGCCATTTACCATTGCCTGTTTAATATACGAAAAGGCAGGCTCAATCCCACCTATCAGCTCTACAACTATATCTATGTCTGGATTATCTAATATATCCTGAGGATTGGTTGTTAACAGCTGCTCATCAAAGACAATATCCCTGGGCTTATTGATATCACGTACAAGAACCTTTTCTATTTCAATATGGACACCAGCATATTCTCTGATTTTATTTATATTTTGGCGCAAAATATTCATAACGCCGCTACCCACATTTCCAAGTCCTAAAAGACCTATCCTGATGATATCCAACTATATCTTCCCCTTCCTTCCTGATCCTTGTGAGCAGTTTTTTCTATTTTAGCATCCCTTATATATATTTTCAACTATATTTATAACTTGCTCTTTTATTTAGAATTTATCAATATCATAGGATATATTATACACATTCTACTGTTATTCAAACTAAAAATAAGCAACATTGCTTTTTCTAAATTTTGATATTATTATAGACTTAGATTTTTAAAGCAATAGAGTGGATATAATTAATAGTATTAAAGTTCAAGGAGAATTTCCCATGATAAATATACTCTTAGTAGAAGATGATAACACCTTGGCTATAGGACTAAAATATGCACTTGAAAATGAAGGCTACGATGTAGAGTTGGCTAATACTATCGAGGCTGCAACAAAGGCATTGTGCAAAACTCAGTTCCATCTTATTATATTAGATATAATGTTACCTGATGGCAACGGTTATGATTTCTGCAGATATGTTAGAAAACATTCAGACATACCTATTATATTTTTAACCTCCTATGATGAGGAAGTCAATATTGTTCTGGGGCTTGATATTGGTGGAGATGACTATATCATAAAGCCTTTTAGAGTAATGGAACTTATGTCACGAATCAAAGCAGTACTAAGACGGCATAAACTAGCAGAACAGAAAAAGCCTAATTATTGGATATCAGGTAATATTAAAATTAACCCCGAATCTGGAAAGGTTACAAAAAACAATAATGAAATTGTTCTTACGCCTGTTGAGTATAAACTTTTACTTACTTTTGTCAAACATCCCCATCAAGTCCTTACTAGAGGACAAATATTAGAATACCTTTGGGATATTGATGGAGAATTTGTTGATGACAATACTCTATCAGTTTATATAAGACGGCTTAGAGAAAAAATTGAAGACAACCCTAGCAAGCCATCATACATAAAAACTATAAGAGGCGTTGGTTATAAATGGGACTATGATGATCAGTGATTATAGAAAGGAATTTAATAATGAATAGGTTGCTTAAAAATCCTGAGTTTAAAGCCATAATTTTGAAACTCTTGATCTTACAGTTTGTATTTACAATGCTTATCCTTGCACTTACCAGCTATGAATTTATTGTCATCAATAAAGCAATTAGCGAAAAAAATATAGCTATGGTAGGCAAGGTTTTGTTTTCTTACCCAGAACTTGAAGATGATATTGTAAGTATAGTTACAAAAGAAGCTACATTTGAGGAAATCAATAGGGGTCGAACTATATTAAAAAAATATGGCTATACTCATGACGTTAGTCTATTTGTTCAGCCCACCCTAAAGGATTTATTTCTAAAGTCAGTATTAAGACTAGGAATGTTAACACTATTATTTATAATTCCTTTGCTATTTCTTATAAAAAGAGAATATTCCCAAATCTATTCTAAGATTATCATGGTGACCAGTGCTGCTGAAAAAGTTATGCACAATGATTTTAGCATTGTTCTCCCAGAGGACAGGGAAGGGGATTTTGCCCTCTTAAACCATCAATTTAATCAAATGGCGAATAGGATTAAGGCCAGTCTGGAACACCTTAAGGATGACAAAATATTTTTAAAAAATATCATATCCGATATATCCCACCAGCTAAAAACTCCTCTCTCTTCCCTCATTGTTTTAAATGAGCTCATGCTAAATGATAAAAATATGGATGAAAAAACCAGGGATGAGTTTTTGTCCAGAAGCCTGTCACAACTTGAGAGAATAGAATGGCTTATTATAAACCTTCTAAAGATGGCAAGATTGGAAGCTGGAGCAATTGAATTTCAAGTTGATACCCTCCCCCTTATCCAACCTGTGGAAAAGGCTTTGTATACTTTAGATGTAAAAATTAAAGAGAAAAAGCAAAACATAATAATAAATCAACTACATGAAAATATTGTGTTCAAGGGAGATAAAGATTGGACTGCAGAAGCCCTTATCAACATTATAAAAAACTGTATTGAGCATACCCCTATAGGAGGAGATATTAATATTTATTTGGATGAATCGCCAATATTTAGCCGAGTTATAATAAAAGATACTGGAGAAGGAATCCTAAAAAAGGATCTCCCCCATATTTTTAAAAGATTCTACAAGGGCTCTAGTTCTGTTAAAGCAGAAAGTATAGGTATAGGTTTAGCCTTAGCTAAAACCATAGTTGAATCCCAGAACGGTATTATATCCGTCAAAAGTCAAAGAGGCAAAGGCACAGAATTCACTGTAACTTTTTTGAAAAGTGTAATTTAACCACAATTTGTGCAAATCTTACTAAATTGTAAGATTTATATTCACTTTTATGTAAGGTTTGTATTTTATAATCACTCCTAGCTGTACTATAAGGAGTGAATTTTTATGGAAGCACGATTGAAAATATCTAAATTTAGGTTTTGGAAGATGGCAACCTTTTTAGTCATTACTCTTATTCCTATGTTTATCTTCTACACTGTAAACTACAGAGACGATTGGATGTTTGGATTAATGGATACTCTTTTTCATGAAAGAGAAAGCATCCAATTGGAAACCCTGGATTACCATAGCCTGGATATAGAAAGCATTCATCTTGAAGAACTGCTGTCTCACAGCTCCAATGTTAAAGCTACAAATACTCTATTACTTATTAATAAGAAACATAAAATTGATAATGAATTGGTACTTAACCTGATCAATTTCAGAGATACCTCTTTGTTGGTAGATGAGGACATTATAGAAGATTTAGAAAACCTCTTACATGATGTAAAACAAAATGCTAATGAAAAGGTATACATTGCAAGCACCTATAGAACTGCAGAAGAACAAAAAAGGATTTATGATGAAAATCCAAGAATTGCAACACCTGTCAACACCAGTGAGCACCAGTCTGGTTTGGCTTTAGATCTATATGTAAGCAAAAAAGCACAACGAGAATTTATCGACACCGATGCTGGCAAATGGATACACCATAATAGTTGGAAACATGGATTCATTATAAGGTATCCCTTCCTGAAAAAGCATATTACAGGGATCGGCTATGAGCCTTGGCACATTAGGTATGTAGGAAAGCCTCATGCAGAAATTATCTATAAGAAGGGCTGGACTTTAGAGGAATATATCTATTCTCTTGAAGAAGACGTTTTTTATACTGTAAATGGATATGTTATATCCAGGCAAAGTCCACGTAATGGTAAGTTAGATATCCCCAAGGGATTAGATGATATTCAATTATCCCCAGATAATACTGGATTCTATATAATCACGGGAAAAATGAAATAGCTTAATAAATATTATGGAGGAATAGGATATGGAGATATTAAGAACAGAAAACCTATGTAAAACTTATGGTAGTGGTGAAACCAGAGTAGATGCCCTGAAAAATGTCAATATATCAATAAATGAAGGTGAGTTTGTGGCAGTTGTGGGACCTAGTGGCTCAGGCAAAAGCACCTTACTCCACCTTTTAGGAGGAGTAGATAAGCCTACTTCTGGTAAGGTGTTTGTGGACGATGTTGATATTTATAACCTAAACGAAAAGCAGTTAGCTATATTTCGCAGAAGGAAAGTAGGCTTTGTTTTTCAATTTTACAATCTTATCCCTGTCCTGACCGCAGAAGAAAATATACTGCTTCCTATTCTATTGGACAACAAAAAGCCAGATAGAGCCTATATTAAAGAACTATTGGATCTTTTGGGACTACAGGATAGAAGAAATCATCTACCTTCAGAACTATCCGGAGGTCAACAACAAAGGGTTTCCATTGGTAGAGCACTAGCCTATAAACCCTCTATTATATTAGCCGATGAGCCTACAGGTAATCTGGACAGTAAAAATAGTAGAGAAATACTCGACCTATTAAAGATTTCTGTAAAAAGATATAACCAAACCTTAATGGTAATAACCCATGATGTGGATATTGCTGCCCAGGCTGATAGGGTAGTAACAATAGAGGACGGTATAATATCCAAAGATGAGGTGATTGCCATATGAGAGACTACAGAGAGTTAACATCCAGATATTTAAAGGTGCAAAAAAAGCGCACCCTACTCACTATAATAGGTATAATTTTGTCTGTTGCTCTTATCACCTCTATAGGTACAATGGTAATAAGCGCCAGGGATATGATGATAAAAAACGAAATCGAAAGAAACGGAGACTATCATGCTATCTTTTTAGATACGCCTAGTGACAAAGTAAATAATATTAAAAATTACGTTGGTGTTGAAAACTCTGCCCTAACTAAAACCATTGGAACAGGGATCCTGGCCCAAATAACTGATGATGAACGGCAGCAGAACCCAGAAAGCCCTCCCTACCGATATGTTAATATAAAAGGATATGATAAAGATGCCTTAGATATACTGCCCATTACATTAAAAGAAGGGCGTCTACCCCAAGATGAAGAGGAAATAATTTTAGAATATTGGGTAGCCGATTATTTGCCTAACAATCCTAAAATTGGGGATATTATCACTCTTCCCATTGGAATTAGAATAGATGAGGAAGGCAACCAATTATCCTCAAATAGTTATATGAAAAATGAAATTTTTGAGGAAAAAGATATTAGAAAATATACTATTGTTGGCTTTTTTGAGCCCAAATTTGCATGGGTAGGGCAATATATAACTACTGGTATAACTTTTTTAGATAATGATAACTTGACGTTGGATGAAGAATATAATGTGTATGTAAAGATGGATTCTGTAAAAGATATCCACGAAAACACTAAGAAAATAGCCCAGAGTTTAGATCTATATCAATATATGGAAGACAGCAGTGAGCCTTATTATAACATAGAATATAATGAAAGATTATTGCGATTATCAGCTCAGAGTTTGGATATGGATTTAAATAATAGCCTGATAGGCATTCTAATATTTATAGTAATTTTAATAATAGTATCTACAATAGCAGTTATTTATAATGCTTTTCACATATCAGTATTGGAGCGAATATCCCAATTTGGCATACTCCGCTGTGTTGGAGCTTCTCCAGCCCAGATAAGGAATATAGTATTAAAGGAGGCATGGAAATTAAGCCTTATAGGTATCCCAATAGGTCTTTTCTCCGGTGTTTTTGCCATGCAAGTAGTAATGTTTTTCGTTAATAAATTAAATTATAGACTTTTATCGGGATTAACAATTGTAGTATCACCTCTAGTATTTATAGTGAGCGCTATTATAGGATTGATTACCGTATTTTTATCAGCACTTGGCCCTGCAAAACAGGCAGGTAAAATTCCTGCCCTAGATGCTGTTAGAAATACAGGCAGTTTAAAGAAAGAGTCTTTTGACAAGATAAAAAGATCTGCCTTTTCCCGAAAATTACTGGGGATTGAAGGCGAAATTGCCTATAAAAATTTAAGAAGAAATAGAAAGAGATTTAGAATCACTGTATTTTCTATGATAATAAGCATCGTACTTTATATAGCATTCTCTAGTTTTATGACCTATATGTTAAAGGCCAGTAATGTCCATTCTGAAGAAATGGGAGATTTTATGATATGGCATAACGGCTCCCTTGGGCGAGAGGACTTAGATGATACCGTATATAGAGATCTGAAAGATCTCCCTGACGTTGAGGAAGTATTCTACTATCATCGCTATAGTGCCCAAATAATAGTCCCACAAAATAAAATAAACTCTGGATATGTTAAAACTAGTCACTATGCCCATCATTATAAAAAAGGCCATGTTTATGAGCTAGACAATAATCTTTTATACGGATATGAACAGGAAAACCTTAATGCTTTTAAGCCTTTATTAAAAAAAGGTAATATTGATATAGATGCCATAAATAAGGAAAATGGTGTATTGATAGTTCAAACATCTCATGTATATGACGGTAAAAGCAGCAATGGTACAATAATGGATATAGTAAATTATGAGATAGGTGATGAAATAAGCGTTACAGCCAATTTCTCAGAAGAAAACCTTGATGATACAAAGGTAAAGGTGTTAGGGATATTAGATATGAGCCCTATAGAAGATCCTTATAACCTCAACGAAGGAGTTATTATGATAACAACTAAAGAGGTCTACGATAGCATCCAAGGCACAAACTATAATCCATCTTTCCTTGTAAAGTGCAAGAAAGATCATAGTTTAGAGAGCATAAGACAATATCTTAAAGATCTTGTGGATATGCATCCCACATATACCTATATGGATAGGGTTCAACTAGCACAAGAGGAAAGAAATGCTGCTACTGCTATAAGTATCTTTTTGTACGGATTTGTTGCAGTAATAACTCTGATAGGATCTTTAAATATTATAAATACCATTAGCACCAATTTAATCCTTAGAACAAAAGAGCTATCCATGCTAAAAGCTATAGGTATGACTCAAAATGGGGTTAAAAGAATGGTATCCATGGAAGCTTTATTCTATGGTATCATAGCTTCCATTTACGGGGGTATTATAGGAACGGGATTGTCTTACCTTCTCTATCACTTTGTTACCCAAGGTATACAGGATTTCCCATGGACAATTCCCTGGAACAGTATATTAGTATCAACAGCAGGTGCCACCTTTATCGCACTTATGTCCGGATTTTTACCCTTAAGGAGAATCAATAATAACAATATAGTTGACAATATGAGAATGGAGGAGTGAGTTTACTCCTCTTTATTTTATCCTCATTTCTGCATTTCATAGCTTTATTTAAAATATGAACCATCCTCTAAACTTCTATGTTTATGTCACCTTATTACTATAAAAACATATTATATATTGTAATATATAACGCCATATATGCCATGTTAAGATATTTAATTCTTTTCGGGAGGGTTTGATATGAGTTATGATTACTCAGATAAATTTTTTAAACCTAAAGACAAAGAAGTAAAATTGATTATAAGGGATAAGAAAAAAGTTCAAAAGCCGTGCACTAAGGAGATTGTAAAATGTTCTCCCTGCCTGCCCAGGGAACTAGTTAGGAATGGTGGATTTGAAATATTAGGGGCCTTCGATCAAGTTTTTGAGCATTGGACGACGGGACCCCAACCTAGTGATATAAGGGTTGATGAGTCTGGAATAGCTCACGAAGGAATTTCTAGTATGTCTTTTATTTCACTACCAACTGATGAAGTTCAATTTAAATCTCAGCGTGTATTTCAAAATGTGGCTGTAGAGCCTGGCTGTTTCTTAGTTCTTAGCTACGCCACAAATTTTCTAC
>JAAYGY010000103.1 GCA_012735575.1 Clostridiales bacterium | reverse complement strand
CTAATAAGTTTTTTATAATATTATAAATTACTAAAACTTTTTGAGGCTTGTGCATTTATTTAGTCATCTGAATAAATAGAATATATCCTTATTCGCATAATTCTCCTATCTATATAATAATAGCCGAATACACACGTGCTTAACATATAATAGAGAAGGAGAGAAAAATAAAATGACAGATCTATATTCCCTATTAAAACAATTTAATGCAATTGGTGGAATGGCAGAAACCGGACAATCCGGTTTTTGTTTGTTGATGGCGCTTTGGCAAAAAGCCAATGAACTTAAATGGAGAAACAAATTTATCATGACTAATGCAGAACTTATGTATAGGGCAGGTTTTAAGAGTGAAAAGACCTTAATTGAGGTTAGAAATAAGCTGGCTAAACTTGGATATTTTAAATATATCAGCCCTGAAAACAGGGAAAAGTGTGGAATATATATCTTAGAATTTGATTTAATTAGCCTTATGGATTACTTGCCAGAGGAAAGTGTAGAGGTTAACAGTGAGGTAAGTAATGATGACAATAATTCTTATTTGGACATATTGTCGTTAAACTTGTTATTTAAAAAATTAGGTGATATACTTAATTTATCAAAAATATTTCAGAAGAATCTATCCTCAACTGAAGGCAGAGTGGCGATATCTGCCAAATATTGGATAAATAAAATCTTTAAATCTTATCAGCAAAACAGGAAAGGCTTGTCATATCATCAATGTGCTACTAATTTACCACAACTAAAGAAGCAATGTCCCTGGTTTGATTATAAAAACTATCTCGTTCAAAGGTATGCAAAAAGAAAATTATTAATCTAAAAGCATATGAGAAATGGCATTTAACCCTGTTAAATCCTTTACCAGCCGATATTCCAATAGCAAAAAAGAAAAATGGAGGGATATTGATGGTTGATATTATTCAAATAGACAATAATACATGGCGGATTGAAGACAACTTTGTACGCTTTTTCTTATTAACTGGAGAAGAAAAAGCATTGCTCATTGATAGTGGTGCCAATACACCTAATGCAAAAGAGATTGCGGAGAGTCTGACCAAGCTGCCTGTCATACTTCTCAATACACATGCTGATGGGGATCATATTTCAGGAAATGAGAGTTTTGAATTTTTTTATATGTCTCCTGACGAAGAAAGGTATTATAGGTCAAAAGGGGGCTTGGGAACTATTCTGCCTGTTAAAGATGGCGAGATTATTGATCTTGGAAATCGACCCTTAAAAATAATTTCCATGCCAGGACATACACCTGGCAGCATAGCTGTACTGGACATAAACAATAGAGCGCTTATTGGAGGAGACATCATTCAGGATGGAAATATTTTTATGTTCAAGGAACACAGGAACATGTTCTTGTATATTGAGAGCCTGAGGAAGCTGTTGTCATGCTATGCCAAAGAGTTTGACATAATATATCCATCCCATGGCTCATTTCCAGTATACCCAGATTTAATTACTAACCTTATTGAGGGCGCAGAGCAGATTATTAATGGGACAGCAAATAATGGTGAGATTGTCCATATGTCGGGTACACCGGTCATGTTGTATAAATTTCCTTATGCAGGTTTCTTGTGCGATATTCCAGAGAATATGAAATAAGTTTATGTATCAGTAATAAAATTATTAACAGCGCCAATTTCAAATATCTATTGATAGACTTGTAATATACATTATTACATCAGGTAAGGCAGAGGCATCTCATAAAGATTAACTTAGATATTTTTCATAAATGGGGGGAAATATAATGAGCCTATGGTTATTTAGGGCAGGAAAAACCGGGGAATATGAAGAGAAGTTTTTAGGAGATAATAAAGTTTATTTAACCTGGGAAGGATTTGATGTCAACTTAAATGATATAGATTCCCAAGAAGGCTTATATGAAATATTAATGGAGAAATACAATTTGGAAAACGAAAAAACTGCTATAAACTGGGCATCTCAAATATGGGCTATGGCACATAAGATTCAAATAGGAGACTGGGTCGTACTTCCAAGTAAAAGAGATAGAACACTGCATTTTGGTAAGGTCAGAGGAAATTATGTATTTGATAAATCTCTGGGAAGTCCTTATTATCACTACAGGGAAGTTCACTGGTTTGCAAAGGATATTCCTAGAGACAGATTTGATCAGGATATATTATATTCACTAGGTGCAGCAATGACTATATGTAGGATACATAGAAACAAAGCTGAAGAGAGAATCAAAGAGATGGCTAAAAACAATTGGTATGTTAAGGCCAAGCCCATTGCTAGAGCTATGGATGATGTGGACGAAGAAACAGGAATAGATCTAGATGAATATATTTCTGATCAGATTTCCGAGAGAATTATACAAAAGTTTAAAGGCCATAGAATGGAAGAACTTATAAATGAAATCCTAAAAGCCAAAGGCTTTACTACCTATCGAAGTCCCGAGGGTGCAGATCATGGAGTGGATATATTAGCATCTCCAGGCGTATTAGGCTTTGGATCCCCTAAGATATGTGTGCAGGTAAAGACTGAAGCAAATCCTATTGGCAGGCCAATATTAGATCAATTAATAGGTGCAATGAGTAATTTTAATGCAGATTACGGTCTTCTGGTTTCCTGGAGTGGTTTTAAATCATCGGTAATGAATGAAGCATCAAAACAGTTTTTCAAGGTAAGGCTATGGAATTCCCAAAATATAATACAAGAAATTTTCAATAACTATGAAAAGCTGAGCAATGAAATAAAAGCCGAAATACCACTGAAAAGGATTTGGATGCTGAACATAGAGGAAGAGTAAATTTATATATTTCTATTAAAAACTAAACACATAGTGAGTACCTTGCTATATTGTTTCCTTACAAATATTATACGGGGTCTTCTCACTATGTTTTTTATTTTTATATATACCATTTTATTACACAATAAACCATGAAAAATATATCACACTCATCTAATTAAGCTCTTGACAAATATCGATATGTTGTATAAAATACTTTTACACATAATCACATTATCATAATGAAGTGCTAAAATAAAAAAGTGTTATTTATAATTATTACATTTCTGGAGGAGAAAAATGCAAGAACAAAAAAAAGAACTTGTTTCCAGGAAAAAGAGGTCTATTGTTTTTACTATTATCTGGTTGGTTGGATTTTCACTGGTAAATTACCCTATAGGAGCATGGGCGGGTCAGAAAATCTATCCCTTTGTTTTAGGGATGCCCTTTAGCTTGTTTTATTTTTGGTCAGCTTATTCACTATTAATTGCCATAGGCATTATTATGGCATGGAAGTTATGGAGGGATTAATCGATTATGGCGCCATGGATTATTAGTTTAATTATCATATCAATTTACTGTATTGCTGTTATTTTAATAGGGATTGCCAGCCGTGACAAAGGTGTTAGCACCCTTGAAAACTATTATGTGGGCGGAAGGTCCATTGGTCCTTTTGTATCCTATTTTACATACGTAGCAACATTTCACAGCAGCTTTGCCTTTTTGGGTGCGTCGGGGCAGATCTATACCAATGGTATCAACTTCTTTGCTGTATTTACATCCTGTGTTGTTAGCCCCTTAATGATTTATTTCATAGGACGTCCGGTCTGGTATTTAGGGAAAAAATATAATTTTATGACACAGGCTGATTTGTTGTCTAGCTATTACGAGAGTAATGTTCTTCGTATGATAATTTCTGTTGTCAGCCTTATTTTCCTGGTTCCTTACCTGCAATCTCAGATTATGGGTGGAGGAATTATCTTTGAAACTGTTACCGGTGGAAGAGTTCCTTACTGGGCAGGCACCCTGATTATTTATATAGTGATGATAAGCTATATTCTCTTAGGTGGCTTTAAGGCAGTCGCCTGGACTGATACCATGCAGGGCCTTATGATGATTTTTCTAGTCTGGATAGGCGGAGGCGTAGTTTTAGGCAAGGTAACTGGAACTTTGGACTGGTCTGTATTGATGAATAGAGTTGCTCAGGAAGTTCCTGAAAAACTCATTATTCCAGTGGAGTACTGGCCAACCTACATGACCACCTTTATGTCCTTGTTTGGAATCTCTATTTATCCGCCATCCTTTATAAGGTTTTATTCTGTAAAAAATCCAAAAACATTAAAATGGTTGGCAGTAACTTCTCCAATATACCTGATATTCTTCTATGTGCCAATTTTCTTGATTGCTTTCAGTGGTATTCTGGTTATGCCTGGATTAGAACGAGCAGACATGGTACTTCCGGCCATGTTATCCTCCTATGCACCACCCGTACTAACTGGGCTTATTATGGCAGGTGCACTGGCTGCCACAATGTCCACAGCCGACTCCCAGCTGCACGTAACCAGTTCCATCTTCACAATCGATATTTACAAGCCCTTTATTAACAAGGATGCAACGGAGGAACGTGCCTTATTCGTAGGGAAAATAGCTATTGTGGTAGTATCTGCTATTGCATTATTGATGTCACAGTTTACTAATGCTTTGCTGGTAGCTATTGTTGCAGTTGCCCTTGGAGGATGTCTCCAGATACTGCCTTCTTTGCTAGGTGCCCTATACTGGAAGGGAATAACGAAAGAAGGTGCCATTACCGGGATTATTGTTGGAGTTGTAGTCCTTTGTATAACACAGTTTGTTATAGCAAGCCCTCTTGGTCTTCACAGCGGTGTATGGGGACTGATCTTTAACGTACTTTCCTGTATCATTGTTAGTCGGTTTACAGAAGCTCCTTCAAACGAGAAGGTTGAAATGTTCCATGGTTATATCAGGGAAATAAATGAAGAACAGGATAGGGCAAAATACGGCAGTGTTCTACCCCAGACTGCTGGAACGAACTTGTAATGAGGATAAAATTAACGAGGGTTATGGTTTATGGATAAAAAAGTGATAAAAGATTATTATGATCTTCATGTGCATTGCGGTCCTGAAGCAATACCGCGTAAATATGATTTTTTAGAGTTAAGCAGGCTAATTAAGGGAAGCAATATGAGTGGAGCTGTGGTCAAATCCCACTTCCATTCCACAGCTCCATGGGCATATATGGCCGCAGCCCATGGTTATTCCAATCTTTTTGGGTCTCTGACTCTTAACCATTATGTTGGCGGGATCAATCCTAATGCAATTCTTGCTTCCCTTGGCCTTGAATACCAGGGCAAACCCTGCCTAAAGGTTGTGTGGATGCCCACATTACATGCAAGGGGCCATTATAAAATGCAGTTAAAGCATGGTCAGGAATACGATATCCCATCGGAGTGGACCGGCAATGTTCCTGCAAAAGGCCGTCAGAAGCTGAGTAAAATTCAGCCTATCAGCATATTTGAGAAGGAGACCAACAAAAAGTTTCAGCAGGTTCTTGATGTAATAGCCCAATATAATCTAATCTTGGCAACAGGCCATCTTACCAGGGAAGAGGTTCTTTATCTTGTGCCACAAGCCGTTAAAAAGGGAGTCAAAAAGATTATTATTACCCATCCTGTGTACGAAGCAACGGGATTAAGTACAGAGGATTTACTTGAACTTGTTAAATACCAAGGTGTTTATGTGGAACAAAGCTATGGCCTGGTTCTTATTGACAATATACCTATTCCACAAATAGCTCAGCAAATTAAGGATATTGGCCCTGAACATACCATCTTGACAGGAGATCTGGGGCAGAAGCAGATTATAGATCCGCCAGAAGGTATGCAGGAGTATTTTGAGCTACTTATGAATGAAGGAATTACTCCGCCTGAAATAGAAGAGATGGTCTGCCATAATCCGAGACTCCTTCTTGGAATATAGTATGTTTAGAGAGCTTAATTGAGCAGTCAAAAAATATGTAATCGATTGAAAATGCTAGATAAAACCACTAATCGGGGAATATTTCCTCGAAAGGGTGGTTTTCTTACTTGTAAAATGACTTATATATATTACAATAACAAATAAATATTTTAGTTTAGATCCAACTTTGTATTTTTCTTTGATATGGGAAAAATAGAAATATACAATAAACAGGTTCAGAACAGTAAAATTAGTTTATAAAGAATAAGTAATATTAGAAATTTAGGAGAAAGGTGATTTAAGATGGGACAAGTATTTGATGCAATATTGAAAAGAAGGAGCATTAGAAAATATAAAAATCAAGAAGTATCTCAGGAAAAACTGAAAAAAGTTCTGGAGGCGGCAAACTGGGCACCTTCCAATGGAAATAGTCAGCCATGGAGATTTATTGTAACTAAAGGTGAATATGTAGATAAGGTCTGTAATGTATTCTATAATTGGGCTAAAGATTATATTCCCAATGCTTCATATATTCCTGAGGAAAAGGTTCCGGGAATGTTAGAGTATGCCGAGAACTTTGGCGGTGCTCCTGTCCATATTATCGTGACCCACGAGATCTTTGAAGATGAGATCAAAACCAAGGAAGCCCTTATGGCAGCCAGTGCAGCAATCCAAAACCTATGTCTGGCGGCATGGGAGGAAGGGCTAGGTACTGTATGGATTGGAGGACATGTAATATATTCCGAAGAAACCAGGGAGATTTTGCAGATAAGTGAAAGTGAAGAAATTGCAGGTATCATACCCATAGGATATCCTGATGAAGATCCAGCTCCACCTGAAAGAAAGGATTTGGCAGAAAAGATTGAGTGGCTAGGTTTTTGATTATAGATTATAATCCATGAAACAGAAGAAAAATCTTCAGTTTCATGGTT
>JAAYGY010000014.1 GCA_012735575.1 Clostridiales bacterium | reverse complement strand
ATATACATAAAATGGCCTATTCCTATGATGTTAGAGGAGAAAATCCAAGATTGAACAAAATATTTGGTAGAAAAAAAGAGATCCCTCAGGAATTATTATATTCATTTTTTGCTATGGGCATAACATTGCTTGGTGATTCGAGCCTTTATGTACTCCTGCCTATCTATGCCCAGGAAATAGGTATCCCTATTGGTTTGGTAGGCATTTTATTAAGCATAAATCGATTTATCAGGCTGGGCACCAATCAGTTGGTTAGAAACCTATATATTAAAATAGGCGGAAAGAATTTATTCCTTATAAGTATTATACTTTCTAGCATAACAACATTTTTATACGGATTACCTGTAGGATTTGTGGTATTTATGATAGCCAGGGCTGTATGGGGCGGATGCTGGTCATCCATGCGATTCGTCAATTTTGTGAAAATTGGAGAATATAGTAATGACCATACCAGGGGAAAGCTAACTGGAATATTTAATAGTATTGTTAGACTTGGTAGTTTGGCAGCAACACTTATGGGAGGGGTATGTGCAGAGCTAATAGGTTATAGAAATACTTATTATCTTTTCGCACTATTGACCATATCTATTTGTTTACCCCTTGTAATCCTCAGTTCAAGGAAATATGGATCAGATAAGCAGGAACCTGAAAAAGATATAGAAAAAATCCAAGAAAACAGGGATAAAGATGAAAAGGAATATAGAGATAACACAGATAAAGGTGTGGAATTATGGTCTGTATATAGCTTTGCTTTTTTAAACGATTGGATAACCAATGGATTATTAACCACAACAATAGGCTACATATTAATGATTAGATTTGGTACTAGTATAAATATGTTGGGTTTTTCTATTGGTGTTGCCCTGGTGACTAGTATTTTGGCATCTTTGCGCTGGCTGTTTTATATTTTACTACCAATATTATTTGGCACAATATCTGATAAGTATGGTAGGTTTATATTGCTTTTTGTTTTTTCTATCATACAAGCCTTATCCCTAATAGCCATTGCCTATGCAAAAACGTTTGTTGTAATATCACTGGCTGTTGTACTAGCTTTTGCAGCAGCTACAGGACTTGCAAATATTCTAGATATACTGGCAATTGGGCACCAGTTAGCAAAGAAGGATAAGAATATACTGGGGTATTTTATGACTTATGGGGATCTGGGATCTGCTATAGGTGCGGCAGGGGGTTATTCATTAGCAATCTCTTTTGGATACACAAATATATATTTAGCCAGTGGTATTTTACTTTTGGGAATGTTGGGAATAGCCAAGAAAATACGGATATCAAATGATAAGCACGGAGTCCAAGAGAACGAATCAGGTTAATAGGTGGAATATTGCCATAATGAGTTACATATAAAGATAAGACCTGGATCTATATAATCAATAAGAAAAGATAGGAGGCTGTAATGTACAAATATTTTATATGGGATTTTGATGGAACATTATTTGATACCTATCCTCACATGTCCAGTGCACTTAAAAAGGCCTTAAAGGATTTTTCGGTAGATGAGAGTATGGAAGAAATTCTGGAGCATATGAAAAAATCAGTGACTATAGCAATAAATTATTATGCAAAAAAGTATAATCTGGAAACTCATGAATTGGCTTATCAATATAGACAGTATGAAAGATATGGTGACAAATCCAAGGTAAAACCCTACCCAGGTGCAAAAGAGGTATGTCAAAAGATAAAAAAAATGGGTGGCTATAATTATCTTTACACTCATAGAGATATGTCAGCATGGCATTACTTACAGCAATTTGGCTTTGATAAATATTTTTCTGATTTTATAACCGGTGAAGATAATTTCCCTGGCAAACCTGCTCCAGATGCCATATTGCATCTAATAGACAAGCATAATATGCAAAAAGAGAAGGTGCTAATGATCGGAGATCGGGATATAGATATTCTTGCGGGATATAACGCAGGGGTGGAAGGATGTTTATTTGATCCGGACTCCTTCTATGATCAATTTGATGTTAAATATCGTGTACATACTATGAAAGAATTTGAAAGTATCATATCAGAATTATTTCATAAGAAGGAGGTGTCTTAATAATTAGACTTGTGTAAGAAAGGCTCTGTATAAAAAGGGGGTGTTTTCTGGGGGTACATAATAAAAATTTGTTAGAGAGCAGGCAATGACAGAACCCTATGTGGAGCTAAAACGGATACAACAGAAACTCCACCTGCATCTACTTCTGATTCTAACTCTAATGCTAATTCTGAATCAGATACATCAACGCACACATCATCAGAAGAGGAAAACACTGAACCAGACAATTCAGAAGCTGCTGCTACTATTGAGGAAGCAATTGGATTTGAGGCAATTGAAGTTCCCTTTCCAGAGGAACCTTTGATGAAGTACCCGGTAGAAGAGGGCGGAAAAGTTACCATGTGGATTCCTCTCAGCTCTGTAGTTGCAAAATATTATAAGTCACTTGCAGAAAATGCCACTGTAAAACAATATGTAAAAGATAGTGGAATTGATGTAGAATTTGTTCATCCTCCTTCTGGACAGGAAGAGGAAAACTTTAACTTGCTTGTAGTGTCCGACAGCTTACCCGATATTCTGGTTGATTGTAATAAATATTATGCTGGTGGAGTAGATGCTGCAGTAGCAGATGGCGTGTTTGCTGATTTGACTGATCTGGTACCAGAATATGCTCCCGATTATAATTACTTCTTAGAAAATAACGATCTATTCCGTAAATTAGCCACTTCTATAGATGGTAAAATCTACAATATTTACAACTATAAGGACGTTCAAGCTCCATATTATCACAGACCTCAATATAGAGGGGACTGGCTTAAGGAATGGGGCATGAGAGAGCCTCGTACATTTGACGAATGTGAAGCCTATTTCCAAAAGGTTCTGGAAGAAAAATCTGGTGTTGCACCTTACCTACTTGCTGCTAATGGATTAGAAGGACACTTTTTAGGAGCATTCGAAATTGGAGGTCAAACCAACGGTGGATTGTTCTTTGTCAAACAGGGCAAAATTCATCATACCTTCAATGAACCAAGGTTAAAGGATTACTTAGAATTAATGAATAAATGGTATGAAAAGGGCTATATAAGTCCTGATTTTACAACTGTTGAGAGTAAGGAAGAGGAGATTGCCAAAGGCAGGGCTGCAGCTGCAGTATGCAATACCGACGGGTTGTTTACTCTAGCAGCAGAGATGGGAATTGAAGTTGTAACCGGACCATATCCTCGTATTAATGAAGGTGATCCTTTCCATTTTGACATCTTCTATTTCCCACAAAACGGAAATCCCAACGCTATTGCTGCTAAATCAGAAAACAAAGAGCTTGCACTTATGTTCCTCAATTATGGTTTTACTCATCACGGTTCCGGAGTAGTTAATTTCGGAGAAACCGGTGTAACATGGGAGATGGGCGATGATGGTATACCAAAATTCACTGACTTCGCTTTGAACAATCCCGATATACCAATGTCCGATGCTGAATATATCCTGCGCTTACACACCTGCTGGGCAAAATACCGTTATGGTGACGACATTTCCATGATTCGAAATGTAGCCAATCCTGAAACATGGGAATACCGTGCTCGCTGGGGTGTTGGTGATGACCCAACATGTGATAATGCATATGCACTTCCTACATTATCCTTTACAGCTGAAGAGGCAGCTGAAGTTGGCAGGTTAACCAATGATATATACACATATGCAGAGGAAATGGTACTAAAGTTTATCACAGGAGCCGAGTCCCTGGATAAATTTGATGAATTTGCAGAGAATATACAAAATCTAGGTATGCCAAGACTCCTTGAGTTGTATCAAAACGCCTATGATAAATTCCTGGCCAAGTAATTAAAATACTTAATCCATATTGTAAGTTGCATTAATGCAACTTACAATATGGATTTTAAAACCCATTGTTGAATCACCTAAGTATTTGTGGTTATAGAAAGGAGATGTGTTTTTTGGTCAATATATCAACAACCAGAAGCCACAAATCAGGCTTTCTTCCTCGGCTTAAGAAAAATTTTATACAACATAGGTCTTTGTACCTTATATCAATCCCCATAGTTTTATACTTTGTGGTTTTTAAGTATATACCCATGTTTGGTGTAGTTATAGCATTTCAGGATTATAGGCCTGGGCTAGGAATACTTGGAAGTAAATTTGTTGGCTTCAAGTATTTTATAGACTTTTTAACCAGTCCTAATGCAATACGTACTATACGTAATACCATAGTATTGAATGTTTATAATCTCATATTTGGATATACATCTCCTATAATATTTGCCTTGTTGTTAAATGAATTGCGTTTACAGCGGTATAAAAAGGTTGTACAAACCATTTCATATATGCCTCACTTTATATCCCTGGTAGTAGTTTGCGGTATACTCAAAGATTTTACATCCAGTTACGGGATTTTTAACGATCTGGCCGAGTTTTTTGGATATGAAAGGCAGAACATGTTGTCTAATGTGGATTTATACCGTGCCTTATATGTAGGAAGCGGAGTCTGGAAGGACCTGGGCTGGGGCAGTATCCTTTACTTAGCTACTCTATCTAGCGCTGATCCCAATTTATACGAAGCTGCTACAATTGACGGTGCAGGAAGATGGAAACAGCTGATTCATATTACAATACCTACGATAATGCCTATTGCTACGTTACAACTGATAATGAAGGTTGGCTCTATAATGAGCATAGGTGCAGAAAAAACTATTTTGCTTTATACCCCTCTAGTATACGAAAAGGCGGATATAATATCTTCTTTTGTATATCGTCGGGGTTTACAGGAAATGAATTTCAGCTTTGGTGCAGCAGTTGGTTTGTTTAACTCTGTAATAAACTTATGTCTATTAGTTGCTGCAAACTGGTCTGCAAGACAAATGACTGGAGAAAGCATGTGGTAGGGGGTATATAAAGTTGATTGAGAGAAGAACCGTTTCAAACCGGATATTTGATGCATTTAACGTTATACTTTTATTTTTGATAGGACTGATATGCTTGTATCCTATGGTCCATGTACTATTTGGATCTTTTAGTCATCCCAAAGAGCTATTAAATCATACAGGACCATTATTACGTCCCATGGGGTTTATAACCAGAGGATATGAAATTGTGTTTGCCAATCCAAACATTTGGGTAAGTTACGGCAATACTATATTTTATGTTGTAGTAGGAACAGCTGCCCGGATGTTTATGACACTTCTGGGAGCATATGTTTTGGCACAGGACAGTTTTATGCTACGCAAGCCAATGATGATCATATTCGTCTTTACCATGTATTTTAGCGGCGGCTTAATACCTGACTTTTTACTTGTATCAAAGCTAGGGATGCTTAATACAAGGGCTGCAATAATAATTCCAAATCTAATAGCTACATGGAATATGATTATCCTGCGGACTGCATTTAGACAGGTACCAGCATCTTTAGGCGAATCAGCTCGATTAGACGGGGCTGGAGATTTGACTGTTTTGTTTAGAATTCTTGTACCTACTACCAAGGCTACTATTGCTGTTATTATAATGTACTATGCTGTAGGCGAGTGGAATTCCTGGTTCCCTGCTGCAATATATTTACCCGGCAGGCGTGATCTTCATCCTTTACAACTTATCCTGCGGGAGATATTGATATCCCATTCTGCTTCAGGCAATGTAATTAATCAATCCTTGGAATTTGTTGATCAGGATGCAGTAGAAGGATTGATTGAAGATGTAGTTAGATATTGTACAATCTGTATTGCTACTGTACCAATCCTTTGCGTGTACCCCTTTGTACAAAAGCATTTTGTAAGGGGTGTCATGATGGGATCGCTTAAGGAATAATTAATGGTAGTAGTGTGTCTTTCAATGTATATTTGTTTATATTAAAATATATTAATAATTAATATTATAATAATTACATTATGAGGAGAATAAATATGAATAATAAACTTGGACTAACAAGTGGCTTTTTCAAGAATCCTACAAAGGAAAGCTGGGAATCAGCTGTAGCAGCAGGTATTACTGATATAGAACTGGGTTTATCCCATGATTTTGATACTGAGGCAATACTAGTACAAGCCGAGAAAAAATATGATTTGCTTTCAAGCAGTGGCCTTGTGATCTCCTCTATACATCTGCCATTTGGCAATCCATGGGATATTTCCATGTTGGATAATTTAGGCCGTGAAGCTGCTATAGAAAAATACAAGGTGCTTGTCGACTGGGCGGCTGAAAAGGGCATTGGAATTGCAGTACTTCATGCAAGCTATGAACCAATTGATGATGAAGAACGCCAGCAAAGATTGGAAACAGCAACTGAATCTGTAAAGATTCTGTCTGACTATGCCAGGGAAAAGGGTGTTTCATTGGCGGTTGAGAATCTGCCCCGTACCTGCCTGGGGAATTGTTCTGACGATATGCTTACCTTAACTGGCAACGGCAGGAATGCCGGCATATGTTTTGATGCAAATCATTTGCTTATAGAAAGTCACAAAGATTTTTTAGAAAAGGTTGGTCCTTACATTATTACAACCCATTTTTCAGATTATGACGGTATAGATGAAAAACACTGGCTAGTAGGCGAGGGCTGCGTGGATTGGGCAGAGGTAGTAGAACTTCTAAGGCAACAGGGCTATCAAGGAAGATTCCTTTTTGAGCTAAATGAATTGGCTGATCCTAATACAGAAGAGGCCTTTACTCCAAAAGACCTGGTCAGCCGTTTTAAGGAAGTTTCTAAATTACACTCATTGTACTAGTTAATCCATATTAATCATAATGGCTATTGTCCGTTCACTTTTCAATAGCCATTATTAAAGGATAGTGATTTCTTGGGACTATCGTCATTTGATAGTCCTTTAATTGTTTTTGACATCATTAATAATAGGCCAATATTTCTGTCGATTTTTAGCATGAAATAGTGTAAAATGGTAGGGAGGAGTGTTAGAAGGAGGAGGATTTGCAATAGATATTCTAAACTCTAATGATTACAATTTAAACTACGAGCAGGTTGGCCATGTGGACGAAGATGGCTTTTTACTCTTTGTTCATGAAAGTCTTAAGGACATTGTAGCAGGTCAAGTTAAAAAACCTATCTTTTCAAAAACCTTTGGTCTTTTAATAGGCAGCAAGATAAAAACGAAAAATCGTTATATTGTACATATAAATCATATTATGCCTCTGGGAAAACTAAAGCCCCATAGTTTTCCTGGAGCACTATCGGAGAAAAAGTGGGAATCGGTACAAAATACGGTTTTTAATACCTATCCCACTCAGGAGATTGTTGGCTGGTACGGTGTAAGAAAAGGCTGGAATGCTATGCTTTCAGAGCAGGATCAGCGCATTCACCGGGATTTTTTCACCAAATCCTGGCATGTAGTTTTCTTACTTGATAATGCCAGTGGTGCAGGCAACTTTTTTTACTGGGACAGGGACAGGATAAGGCTGTTAAATGGCTATTATGAGTACAGGGATAAGGATATTAATGAGTCCCTTGAAAGCATTAAAAACCCTAAAAAGCTAATGCTTATTAGTGCATTAGGTATTTTAGCCCTGCTTTCTGCAAGCTTTTTAATAAAGCATTATGGAAGGCATAGCTTTGATGTCAATGAAAATCCCAGGGAATATGTTGAGGAGGAAAACCAAAACCCACCTAATGCACAGAACAAACAGGATTCCCAGAATAAACAGAATATACATAGTCCGCAGAATACCCAGGATACACAGCAGAAATCATCAAATGATAAGCCCGATCAAATCATAGAGGAGTATACCAGTAAAATAGCTGAGCTGGAAAGAAAGCTAAGGGAAAAGGAAGAAAACATTCAAAATCTCCAGCAGGAAATAATAAGTGAATTACCAACAGAATCAACAGATGCTGATGCAACACCCTTAAATCAGGGTATTATTTATATAATACAGGAAGGGGATAATCTCTATAAGATCAGCAACAAGTTCTATAACACAGAAAAGTATGCAGAAACCCTTGCCAAAATAAACAGAATCCGGGATCACAAGTCCTTGATGATAGGCAGTTATATTATTGTTCCCAGTCTAGAAGAAATTGAAGAATTTGAGTAAATGGTCCAAAACCCTCTAAAGATACAAGGATAATTTTCCGATATTAATAGTAGGAAGTAATTTGGAGGGGGAAATATGAGAATAGAAAATATTTCATCCGTAGATAGAAGTTTTGCTGTAAAGACCATTAATAACCAGGACAAGCAGGCAGCCCAGGCACCTATAGATAACCAGACTACTAGCAAAAGTGGATATTTTAAGGAACTACCTAAAAACTTTAAAACTACTGATCCAAAAAGTCTTGAACAGATAACTATTGGCGAATTACAGCTATTACAAGCTATTGAGCGGGCTAATGCTACCTTAATAGGCGTTAATACTAGTTTCAAATTTTCTATTCATGAAGAAACCAGGGAAATCATGGTACAGTTCATAAACAATGAGACCCAGGAAGTTATCCGTGAAATCCCACCCGAAAAGGTACTGGATATGGTAGCAAAAATGTGGGAGTTAGCAGGAATAATTGTAGACAGGCATGTATAACTTACAGCTGTAGCGTAAACACACTTTAGCGGGTAACAAGCCCAAAAGAAAGAAGGTGACACTATGAGTATAAATTCCACGTACTCGTCAAACAGGCTCAGGTTCGGAGGACTGGCCACTGGTCTGGATACCGATTCCATAGTCAGGGATTTGATGAAAATTGAGCAGATGAAGGTGGACAAGCTCAAGCAGGAAAGGCAGGTATTGGAGTGGCAGAAAGAGGATTATCGCAAAATTACCAATCTGCTTAGGAGCTTTTATGATGATTATTTCGATATTGTATATTCCAAGACCAATATGACCTCGGCCAATACCTACAATACCATAAAGGTTCAATCCAGCGATGAAAGATATCTAACAGCAACAGCCAGTGCCGGTGCTTATGCGGCAGATAAAACAATTACAAGGATTATTACAGCCAAGGCAGCATATGCAGAAGGTGCAGCTGCATCAGCAAAAATTCAAAGTGCAGCATTTACTGCTGATGAAGGCGGCAAGTTTGATATAAACTTATCCGGCCAGTCATTGGTTATAACGGTAGATGGCGCTACCAGAATGATAAACTTTGATGAAGACAGCATCTTTGACAGTCTAACAGGTACAGAAACCAGTCTGGTAGAAGTTTTCCAGGAAAAGCTTAACCAAGCGTTTGGATCTAATCGTGTGACTGTTGGATTTTTAAAAGAAACCGTAGATGGAAAAGAAGAGTATCGTCTCCATTTACATGCCGAGGGCAGTACAATAACCATAAATAACTATATAAATCCCCAGGAGACTACGGATTTAGGTTTTAGAATTAATCAAAGCAACCGTGTAAATCTGGACTCTACTTTATTGGGGGTTAAAGATCATTTTAATACTCCACTAAACTTTCAAACAGATGAGGAAGGTAATGAGGTTGTAAACTTTACCATAAATGGTGTAGAGTTTACCTTTAAAAGCAATGATACTTTAAGGACTGTTATAAACACCATCAACAACAGTCAGGCCGGAGTTACCGTAACCTATAGTTCTTTAACAGATAGGTTTACTCTGACCAATAAGAACACCGGCGCTGCTAATACTTTAACCTTTAGTGATGCAAAAAGTGTTGATAATCCGGAAGGCAGCAATTTCCTGGAGGCCTTGGGTTTTGACCCTTCAAGGGCAGAAGATGGATTTAAAAGAGAAGATGGCAGGGATGCTACCATTGTCATAGACGGAGTAACGGTTCAAAGGAGCACCAACAATTTTACCATTGATGGCATAACCTATAACCTGACCCGGGACTTTGAGGCAGTTGAGGGAGAGGTAGAGGCTATAACCCTTGCCATGACCCAGGATGTAGACCAGGCCTTTGAAAATATAAAAACCTTTGTAGAGGCCTACAACAAGGTTATAGAAACTATAAATGAGGCTCTTTCCCAGGAGAGGTTCAGGGATTATCCGCCCCTGACTGACGAACAAAAGGAGGCCATGACCGACAAGGAAATTGAACTGTGGGAGGAAAAGGCCAGGAGCGGCCTCCTCCAAAGGGATCCTATACTCCAAAACATTGTCTACAGCATACGCCGCGCACTGGTAGAGCCTATAAAGAACGTAAGCATAAATCTATCCTCCATTGGCATAACCACCGGTTCCTATACCGAAGGAGGAAAGCTGCACATAGATGAGACAAAGCTTAAAAATGCCCTGAGGGAAAGAGGCGACGAGGTAATGCGCCTGTTTACCAGCAGGTCGGAAATCTCCTATTCGCCGGATAATACCCGTGAGGAGAGGACCCAGCGATATGAAGAGTCTGGACTGATCCATAGGCTGTCCGACATCATTCAGGACAATATCCGCACCCGAAGGGACAAGGACGGCAGAAAGGGTGTTCTCCTTGAAAAGGCAGGTATAGTGGGAGACGCATCGGAAACTGTCAATCTTATGGACGAGCGTCTTAGGGAAATGAACAGGCGGATAGATGACGCCCTGGATAGAATGGTAAGAACAGAGGAACGATACTGGGCACAGTTTACTGCACTGGAAACCGCTCTGCAGCGCATGATGTCTCAGAGTATGTGGCTGGCCCAGCAGTTTGGTGGAGGAATGTATTAATAGAAGGAGGACTTATAATGGCAATAGCAAACCCTTATGACCGGTACCAGCAGCAAAGTGTGATGACAGCTTCGCCGGGAGAGTTGACCTTGATGCTGTATAATGGATGTATCAAGTTTATAAAACAGGCAAAGCTGGCAATTGATGAAAAGGATGTAGAAAAGGCGGGAAACTCCCTAATAAGGGCACAGGATATAATTCAAGAGCTTATGGTAACCTTGGATCCCCAATATGAGATTTCGAAAAACCTATATGCCTTATATGACTACATGTATCAAAGGCTGATAGATGCTAATATATCAAAGGATAAGGCGCCTTTGGATGAAGTTTTAGAGCTTCTGGCAGACCTTAGGGATACCTGGGTAGAGGTGATAAAGATAAACAGGAAAGAAGCCTATAGCGGATAGGGGTTATTAAAAGATGAATGAGGAAAAAAGAACCCTTAGGGATGAGTTAAACAGGCTGATAGAAATAACTACCCACAAAAAACAGAGGCTGCAGGTTTTGCATAACATGACCAGGATGCAGAGCGCTGCCATAGAACAGAAGGATATTGATCTTCTTACCGGTTATATCGGAGAAAAGCAAAGGCATATAGACGCCATAGACGAGCTGGATCAAAAGTTTCTCAGCATATATAATGAGGAGATAAAAGCTGAACTGGACAGCGGTCTCTTTAAGGATAGAAATCCAGAGGAGAGGCAGCTCTTTGAAAGGCTTAGAGACGAGATCTCCCTGATACAGGATATTATTAAAGAAATATATGACCTGGAAAAGGAAAACAGCCAGAAGGCAAAAGAACTTATGGAAGACTTAAAACAAAGAATCCGCCACATAAAAACCGGTAAAAAGGGATACAGTGCCTATAATAAGGCATATTCCTATAGCGATGGTATATATATTGACCAAAAAAAATAGATTGATTGATAATACACCCTCAAATTACGAATTTAAATAATTTGAGGGTGTTTTATATGAGAAATTATTCTGTTTTTCCATATGGCAATTTAATCCAGTCACTGTATAAAAATAACAGCCTTAACTCGTATAAATATATCTTGACATATCACAATATCGATAATGTACATAATCTTATAGAAAAATACCATGTACACGCTGATTTTTCTGTGCGAAAATTAAAATGAAACTCCAATACGATTAACGATAAATTATATAAATGGTATATATTTTTAATTTATAGAATATAAATATATAGGTTTGTATGTATAAATATTACCTTCAGATCAATAAATATGACTTTGATTTATATAAGCAGGTTAACATAATATTGCGAACTCTAGTATAATCCCAAGATAGTTCTAAGGAATGCACAATGAATTATCATATATTGGTAATATTTTCTTTTAGCTTATTTAAAGTATTATGTAAAGCTGCCGTAGCAGAATATTAGTTTAGCTGAGCCTTTAAGATCTTTGGTTTGGCTAGTAAAAATATCACAAATCCAAGGTATACTGACGGATTAATGAAAAAAAGGAGGAAGACAATGGAAACAGTAAAAAGATTCATAGGTGTTATTTTGATTTT
Source organism: Clostridiales bacterium (assembly GCA_012735575.1). GTDB lineage: Bacteria > Bacillota > Clostridia > Caldicoprobacterales > UBA3941 > JAAYGY01. The sequence continues at coordinate 6,272 of JAAYGY010000014.1, read as the reverse complement.
AACCATGATGTTGACAATGGCAACTGCATGTGGCTCATCAGACGAGCCAACAGCGCCAGTCAACAATGAAGACGTTTCAGGCAATCAAGATGACAAAGAAGATGTTGTTGATGACGATACTGCAACAGTCAATGAATTTGGTTGGGTAGTGCCAAAAGAACCCATTGAATTTAGCGCTTATGATGCAAGACAGTTAAATCCTGATGAACAGGAAAAATCCACAACTAATATGGAAAATTATTTGGAAGAGAAGTTCAATGTCAAAATTAATCGTATTATGTCTGATGCTGATGCCACTGAGCGATTAAACCTGGCGCTTGCTTCAAATGATTACCCTGAGGTAATATATAACATGCCTTATACAGAAATGCTTAAATGGGCAGAAATGGGTAAGTTAGTGGAAATAACTCCTATGCTGGACACTGTGGGTACCAATGCTAAATTACTAATTGGTGATTTGTTGCCCTTATACCTTGATGAAAATGATAAGCTATGGGGAACTCCTATTGGTATGAGATGGTTGGATATCCCAGACTATTCTGCACATTTAAGGTGGGATTGGTGGAATGAGATGGGACGTCCAGAGATAAATACACCCGATGATTTTTATGAAGTTACCATGCAAATGCTTAATGAACATCCCACAAACGAGAATGGTGAAACTGTTTACTCAATTTCACTTTATGATCAGGGAAATCCTAATAACTTTGTTGGTTATTGGGGATTAAAGAATGGATGGAAAATAGATTCCAATAATGATTTCACTTATTGGGCCTTTACAGAAGAAGGAAAAGAAATGACCAAATGGTGGAATAAGTTCTGGAGAAGTGGAACCATGGATCCAGACTCATTTATCAATAAGTTCGAAGAGTGGAAAACAAAATTCTCCAATGAAAGAATTGTTTCTGCAGTTGGTGGTTGGTGGATAGCCTGGCACGCTGGCCATGAAGTTTGGCTAAGAACTGATGAAGATTGGGATGAAGAAAAGCGTTATTTCCAGGTAACATTTAAAGCTCCTGACGCAGAGGCAGCATATCTCTCCCCGAAAGATAGTTTCGGTTCTGGATTCACAGTTATTACAGACAAGGCAGAAGATCCAGAATCTATAATGAAATTTATTGACTTCTGTGCAACTACACCAGGACGTGCTCTTACTGCATGGGGAATACCAAATGGTATAAAGGGAGATAAAATTGACAATCTTGCAAACTGGCATATTAATTCTCCCGATGACTGGTACATCGATGAAACAGCTAAAAAATCCCTTTTAGAAGAGACATACGATTATTCAGAGTATGATGGCAACCTGGGAACCGGAGTATTCCAGTTTATCTCAGACGTGTCCCGTTGGGAAGATGGTGTACACTGTGGATGGATGAACCAAATGTGGCTGGATCAGAACAAGTGGAAAAAGATATTGCAAGAAAATACAGCTGGTACTATTTATGATTTCACAGCCGCTCGTGTAGTTTATAAACCAGATGATCCAATGAAATTAATCGAACAGGCTGTAACGGATGCATGGAAGCAATATTGGCCTCTATGTGTACAGGCAAATAGTGATGCTGAGCTGGAAGAAGCATGGCAAAATCTACAAGATGCTCTTACTGCAGCAGGGATAGAAGAATACACACAATTCCGTTCTGATAGCTACAAGAAAAATATGGAACTTCTGGGAAATTAGGAAGTAAGAAGTAGTAATTACAATATTGGACTTTACTATATTGTAAGAAAAAGTAATAGTTTAGAGTGCATTAAATGATTGTTTAATGCACTCTCCATATTAACAAATGGTTGGTGTGCTTTATGGATAAAAAAAATGGTATGATCTCGAATCTATTTAAGAGTTTTCGAATGCAGACTGAGTTATGGCTATTATCAGTTCCTATTATTATATGGGTTTTAATTTTTTGTTATTATCCAATGTATGGGATTACTATGTCCTTCGTTAATTATGTACCAGGCAAGCCAATTTGGCAGTGTGAATTTGTCGGACTGAAGTGGTTTATAGATTTCTTAACAAATCCTTCCTTTGGCCTGCTTTTAAGGAATACTTTGGCCATGAGTTTATTAAATATAATTTTTGGATTTCCTGCTCCTATTATTTTTGCTTTATTATTAAATGAAATAGGAAATAGACATGCCAAGAAATTCATTCAAACTGTATCATATTTGCCTCATTTTATTTCATGGGTAGTAGCAGCAAGTATTGTATATCTTCTACTGTCAAACGAAGGTATTATAAATGTTATACTTGTACAATGGGGTATAACTCATAAGCCTATACCCTTCTTATCTAAGGGAGAATATTATTGGATAATATATACAATAATAAATATTTGGAAAAGTGTAGGCTGGTCCTCTATTATTTACCTTTCAGCCATTGCGGGTATTGATGAACAATTGTACCAGGCTGGCGCAATAGACGGACTGGGCAGGTTAGGTATGGCATGGTATATTACCATTCCTTCCATAGCTCCAACTATAGTTGTGTTGTGGATTCTTGGAATTGGCGGTATTCTAAATGCCGGCTTTGAACAACATCTACTTTTAGGTAATCCCATGACTCAGAAATATTGGGATGTTATTGATACATATTCCTATCGTTATGGTGTGCAGCAAGGATTTTACTCAATGGGTACAGCTGTAGGATTATTTAAATCAGTTATAGGCTTCTTTCTCGTCATCCTTACAAACAAAATTTCAAAAAAATTATTTGATCTTTCTATTATTTAAAGGAGGCTATAATTATGAAACAAGCATTTTATATAAAGAGAACTATAGCTGGAACCATTTTTGATATTTTAAATGCCTTATTCATGACTGTTTTTGTTTTTCTAATGGTATATCCTTTCATTAATTTATTGGCTTTATCCTTTAATGATGGTGTTGATGCTGTTAAGGGAGGCATCTATTTTTGGCCGAGAAAATTCTCTCTGGCATCCTACCAATATATGTTAAAGAATCCTAAATTAATTAGAGGAACTTTTGTTTCAATAATGAGAGTAATAGTAGGCACAGCAACTGGTCTGCTGGGAAGCGCTTTGCTAGGGTATATTGTAAGTTGCCGTCATTTTTATGGCAGAAGATTTATGCGTGTATTATTTATAATAACCATGTATTTCGGTGGCGGCCTGATACCTACTTATCTGCTGATGCTTAGATTAGGTCTTAGCAACACATTTCATGTTTATTGGATTCCTGGCATATTTAGTGCTTATTATATGTTATTAATATCATCCTATATACAAAACCTTCCGGAGTCCTTGTTTGAGTCAGCACGTATTGACGGAGCAAGTGAACTAAGAACCTTTATACAGATTGCCCTGCCTTTATCTGTTCCTGTTCTGGCCTGTATAGCAGTATATATAGGTGTAGGACAATGGAATTCATGGTTTGACGTTTCACTGTATAGCAAGGATGGAAAATGGGATAATCTGCAGATAATATTGAACCGACTTCTTAATCAGGCGGCAGCATTAGAAAATATAATGGAGCAGCAGCGATTGTATGAAGAAATGAGACGAATAACACCGCAGACAGTCCGAGCTGCTACAACAATGATAGTAACCTTGCCAATTATATTTATCTATCCTTTTTTCCAAAAATATTTTATATCAGGTATAACTCTTGGAGCTGTAAAAGGATGATCTAAAAAAAATATTATTCCCCTTAAGGGGAAAGGAAAGAATATGGATAAAAAGTTTAAAAAGGGGGATTCAGTAGACATGAATAAAAGAGCTGAATTGATGGAGCCACCATTATTTCATGTTGTAACTCAATGGGATGAGGGATGCAATAAACTATTTTATACCTATAAAGGAACCACTTTAATAACTGTGCATATTCCAGACAATTTAAAGCCCCAGTACAGGTTTATTTCAGATGGAAACCTTTGCAGTACCCCAATGGCTCAGCAGATGTACATTACTTTACCTAAGGATGTATGGGTAAAGGTGGATTTTAATCTGTCCGAAGACGCTATTAATATGCGGCCCAATAGAGCAGAATCAGGGCAAGCTATATTAGGACAGGTTGGAAAACCTCTCATTTACGGCGCAAACGGTATTTATGATATAAATGAGGATATGCTCATATCCTGGCATGGATGCCAGTGGAGATGGTTAGAAAACAGCATAAATAAAGATGGAGACAAATATTCATGCAGTATGGAAGTAAAACTTGGACCTGCGCCCTGGGTATTACTTTTCCGTATGCAATATTATAGAACTCATCTAGGTTTCAAATATCACGAACCATGGAATAAAAGACCAAATAATAAAGCAGTAACAGGATGGTGTTCATGGGAAGCCTATCACAGGGATATTTATGCTCATAATATACCAGAGACTGTGAATTTCCTGGAAAAGGAATTTAAAGAATTTGGTCTTGAATATGTTCAAATTGATGATGGATATCAGGATCTGCCTCAACCATATGATATTAATGATAATTATTATGATATTTTCCTTAAGACTAATGATAAGTTTCCAAATGGGCATTCTGATATTATTGAGCCAATAAAAGCCGGGGGTTTGAAACCGGGTATTTGGACAAACGTATCCATTACTAATGATGACTATGCTAAAGAAGCCAATTATATTTTTAAAGACGATAATGGTGAACCTATAAAATGTGATTGGCTGGGTTATTGTATGGATTGTACTGATGATACCATTGAAAATCAAGTTAACCCTTTATATAAAGGATTCAAAGATATGGGTTATGAATATTTTAAACTTGATTCCATAAGGCATATGATTTTTGATGGATTACGCAAGATGGTAGATAAGGGGATATTAACCAACGAAGAGGCAAATACGCGTTTTCGAAACCTTATCAAGGGCATACGTGAAAGCGTAGGCGATGATGCATATTTTCTTGCTTGCTGGGGGGTTTTGACTGAGGTAATAGGATTAGCGGATGCTTGTAGAATAGCCACAGACTCAGGACCAAACTGGAGCCAAATTCGGATGCAGCTTTTTGAATCTGCAAGATGGTTCTATACCCAAAGAATTTTGTTTACAAATGATCCGGATCATATATGTGTGCGTGCAGATATTGAATATGCCAGAAGCGTCTTATCACTGGTCACTCTCTCAGGTGGTTTATATATGCTTAGTGATTCAGTTGATAAATACGATGATGAGCGCATTAATATGATAAAGAAAACTATGCCAGCTTTGACAACAGTGGCGGCAGAAACTGGCCCTATAGATTATACAAGGCATGCATGGGGTAGAGTATTAGACTGGGATAGAGCAAATTCCCATGAAAATGATACTTTCGGATCCCTATGGAGCATACATTTTTGCCAAGATGACAGACAATGGTCAGTAGTAGGAAGATTTGGCATTCATGAATTACAAGAATCAAGAACTTCATTGGAAGATTTAGGTTTAGATCCTGAAAAATCTTATGCAGCCTTTGATTTTTGGGAACAAAAGTTTTTAGGCATAGTCGATAGCCACATAACTTTAAAAGCCCTAAAACTGGGTCATTGTCAGGTTATAGTATTGAGAGCCATAGAGGATGCTCCCTGTCTAGTTGCATCAGACCGCCATGTCAGTATGGATGCTGTCAGTATTATATCAGAGCAGTATGATGAAAATGTACTGACCATATCTTTAAATGGAGTTAAGGGATATAGATTTAACTATTGGTTGTATATACCTGAAGGCATGAAGGTTAAGTCTATAAGCTATGAGGGATGCAACATAAATTATGATGCTAAAGAGGAATTAGGAAAACTAGAGGTTGATTTTTTAAGCGAAGAAGTCAAGTTAGAAGTTAGCTTTTAGTCCTTTATCGATGAAGTCATTTATTAATGAAGTAATTTATCAATGAACTGATTTATTAATGAATAGATAGGACCCGAAATATTTAATAAAGCAGGTAAGGGAAAGGTTGTGAAATATCAATATGGGGGCGTCAGTTCACAAAGACAAAGGTAAGGTTTGCTTTTATTCAGATAATAAACAGTTGGAAAAGGGATTCAATTGGGCAAAAAGCCAGGCATTAGAGTATGTATTTGAGGGAGATTTAGTTGGTGACTGGTATGAAGCTGCCCTTCCTGACAGAGCTGCATTTTGTATGCGTGATGTATCCCACCAGTCGACTGGTGGACAGGTTCTGGGTCTTGCAGGACATAATAAAAATATGTTGCTGAAATTTGCACAGGGAATAGCAGAAAGTCGTGATTACTGTAGTTTCTGGGAAATAGATAAGTTCTATAGGCCTGCTCCTGTAGATTACACAAGTGATGAGGATTT
>JAAYGY010000102.1 GCA_012735575.1 Clostridiales bacterium | reverse complement strand
GCTGAGCTATGGGCGCATCTTGGCGCGGGTGATGGGAATCGAACCCACACTGCCAGCTTGGAAGGCTGGTATTCTACCATTGAACTACACCCGCAGTTATGGAGCGGAAGACGGGATTCGAACCCGCGACCTTCGCCTTGGCAAGGCGACGCTCTACCGCTGAGCTACTCCCGCTCATTCTAGAAACTATGGGTAGTGACCAGACATTGTGACATCTGTATTTGGTGCTGCGTTTTCTTTTTGCTCTGCCGGTATAATGGTGCGGGCGAAGAGATTTGAACTCCCACGCCTAATGGCACTAGATCCTAAGTCTAGCGCGTCTGCCAGTTCCGCCACGCCCGCGTATAGTTGCATATAATGGAACTGAATTACCACTTATGTTTCCTTATCCCAATCTCCGGTCTCTATCCTCTAGTTTCTAGTAAATGGTGACCCATCGGCGACTCGAACGCCGGACTCCTTGATTAAAAGTCAAGTGCTCTACCAACTGAGCTAATGGGTCACATTCTCGACGACACGTTATATGATACAATATAAAGTACCCTTATGTCAACAACAAAATTCATTTATTTATAAAAATATCTCTAAAAAGGACCTGTTTGCTCGTGAATCTGGCATAATAGGCATAGTTAAAGCCTTTCCTCATTAGTGGAAAGGCTTAATAATATTTGCCACACTATTTATTTGCCAGGAAATCGTTTAATGCATCTATTAGATCATCAGCATTGATACCATGAACCAGGGCGGCCTGTTCAATGGTTTCACCGCTGGAAGCAGGGCATCCCAGGCAATGCATACCAAACTGCATGAAAATAGGGGCTGTCTCTCTATCTATTTGTAGCACTTGAGCTATAGTCATGTCTTTGCTAACCTTTGCCATCTCATAACCTCCTATATCATTAACTTTATCTTATATAATATACCTTTTTGGTCAAGTATTCAATGGTTTTTTATTCTTTGTTAGTAATTTTTAAACCCACATCTATTATATTACTTCTAAATCATTACTACTATAGGCTACCCAAGGAATATTTGTATAGACAGGCAAAACTTCCATTTAGCCTCATGAGTTCTTCATAATTTCCCTCTTCCTCAATCCCGCTATCGGACAGGACAATAATTCGCTTTGCATTCCTGATAGTAGACAGGCGATGAGCTATTACAAAGGTCGTTCGATCTTTTGCCAACTCCTCTAAGGAACTTTGAACGATCCTTTCACTTTGGTTATCCAAGGCGCTGGTTGCCTCATCAAAGATAAGGATAGGAGGATCCTTTAAAAAAATCCTTGCAATGCTTAACCTTTGCTTCTGGCCACCGGATAACTTAATTCCCCGCTGCCCAATATCAGTATCATATCCCTTGGGCAGATTCATTATAAATTCATGGGCATTGGCCTTTTTGGCTGCCTGGATAACCTCTTCTTTGCTTGCATCAGGCTTTCCATACCGGATATTGTCCAGAACTGTACCGGAAAACAAATAGACATCCTGCTGTACAACTCCTATATTCCTCCTTAGTGAGTCTAGCTTAATATCTTTTATGTCTATACCATCCAGTAGAATCGCACCTTCACTTAACTCATAAAAACGTGGAATCAAGGAGCACAAGGTGGTTTTACCAACACCGGAAGATCCCACTAAAGCTACATATTCTCCGGCTTTTACCTTTAGGTTTATATTTTTCAAAACATAACCCTGATCTTCATTATATTTAAAGCCCACATCTCTAAATTCTATATCTCCTCTTACCTTCTGCAATTCTATGGCATTAGGCTTATCTTTAATATCCGGCTCTATTTCTAAAATGTCCATAAAGCGCTGAAAGCCGCTAATGCCTTCCTGAAACTGCACCGTCATATGATTTAATTTCTGTACCGGCTCGATAAGATTACTTATATACATAAGAAAGGTTATCAAATCAGCCAGATCCAGTGATACCTTAACAATGCTAACACCGCCAAAGACCACAAGAGCCACGGTTATTAAATGTATAAAAACATTGACACCGTTATATATATATGCTTCGTTTCTATAGATATTTTTTCTGCTTTCCAGAAACCTGTTATTCTGATAATCAAATTTCTTAATCTCCAGCTTTTCATTTGCAAAGGACTTTACAACTCTGATTCCTGAAAGACTATCTTCTACTTGCGCATTTATATCGCCAATTCTGTCGTAATTTTTCCTTATAGCAACATTGATTTTTTTATTAAAATAAAGTGAATATAGGGCCATGATGGGTAAAAAGGCAAATACAACTAATGCAAGCTTTAGGTTTATATTAATCAGTATCACAAAAGCGCCAAAAAACTTTACCAAAGATACTACATAGTCTTCAGGCCCGTGATGATACAGCTCAGATAACAAAAGCAGATCATTGGTGATCCTGGACATTAGTTTTCCTGTTTTCTCCTCATCATAGAAACTAAAGGATAGTTTCTGATAATGCTGGAACAACTCCCGGCGCATATCATTTTCCATCATGGCCCCCATTGCATGGCCTCTATAGTCATAATAAAAATTACAGGCATTTTGTATAATAACCAGGAAAATCATCAAAGCTCCTACCTGATAAATCTCCTTTAACGGATTGGCAACATTACCCGCTAATACATTTTTGGTTATATATCTTGTGCATAAGGGTATAACCAAAGTTACACCCGCTGAAACAAAAGCACATACTAATACAGAAAAAAACAAACCGAGGTAAGGTCTATAATAAGAAAAAAACTTTTTAATTCTATAGTTCAATCTCTAATCCTCCCTTAATAATGGAGGGTTATAATGCACTCACCCTCCTTAATATGGTTTTCTCTATTTCAAGTTTTCTTATATCCATTCTTCTTTTCATCTGAAACACCCTTTCTAAAGTATCTTATTGGAAAACTTTCCCTACAATATTTATATATAATATTTCTATAATAATTCTATTTCTATAATAATATTAAAAAACCTCTTTCTTCTATTACAAATTCTATTTTGGGGATGTTGCATTTCCCCCTTTTTATGATATTATTATAATTGCAAATACTGTTGAGGATGATATATATGGCATTTTGCTCTTTTTCGGAAACTTATCATATGTTTGATGTAACCCCGGTGGAAAACTTGTTCATACAAGAGTTTATGCTGAAGGCCCCGGGGGATTTTGTCAAGGTTTATTTATATGGCCTGAAACAATGTTACCATTCCAGTCAGTCTGAAAATTCTATCGAAAGCTTTGCCAGAGCCCTCTGTCTGGAAGAAAAAGTGGTAGAAAACGCCTTTCTTTACTGGGAGCGTCAGGGGATAATACGAGTTTATAAGGACGAGAATCAGAGTTTATCCATAGAATACTTAAACATCAAGGACATGCTCTATAATAACAAGCATGAACCTAACCAGGCTCTCTACCACTATAAGGACTTCAACCAAAATCTTCAGGCTATTTTTGGTAATAGAATGCTGACACCTCAGGAATATCTCAGGATCTATGACTGGATCGAGATCCTACTGCTTCCAGCCGAGGTTGTGCTCATGATGATCCAGTTTTACATAAGCAAGAAAGGCAACCGCATTAGTATAAACTATCTTGATAAGGTGGCGCAAAGCTGGGCTAATGACGGTATTAATACCCTTCAAAAAGCCGAAGAATACATAAAGCAATACGAATCCTATTATCAGGAAACCATTGCTGTGCTTAAATATCTGGGCATACATCGTTCCCCCTCAAAGGCGGAACTGGATCTATATAAAAAATGGCAGGATATTTGGGGCTTTCCTTTAAATGCTATTCTGGAGGCTTGCAAGGAAACTACCAAAATCCAGTCGCCAAATATGGGCTACCTGGATAAAATCCTTGAAAACTTACATAAGCTGGGACTATCCTCCCAGCAGGAGATAAGAAATTATTTATCTTCCAGGGAAAGCATCAACGATAAGATTAAGGATGTTCTCTTTAACTTAGGCTACAAGGATACTGCGCCTACCCCTGAATACCAGGCTCTTTATCTCAAATGGACCAACAACTGGGAAATGGACCACGAAGTTGTACTCCTTGCCTGTAAACAGGCTGTGCGCAAAAAATCTAAAGCCAACATAAACTATGTAGATGAGATTCTTTCCACCTGGAAAGAACGAGGCTTTGTAAAAACTCAGGATATTAGGAACTATCTAAGACAAAAGAAACTCTTTATAGATGAAATAAAGGCCGTTCTTGATAGGGCTGGAGATAACCGGGAGGTTACTGCTGCTGATCAGAAGATGTTTAAAAAATGGACCAAGGAATGGAATCTGTCCTATGAACTAATATTGTTGGCTGCTGAGTACTCTATTATGGCAGAAAACAAACTGCCCTTTATCAACAAAATTTTAAGTAACTGGCACAAGATGGGCATTACAACAGTACAGGAGGCCAAAGCCGATCATGACCGTCATGTTCAAGGTCTTGAAGTGGCTGCAAGTAAAACTCCGACTATGAAAAAAGATGTGGACTTTAACAAGTTTGAGCAGCATACCTATACCGATGAGGAACTTGAGTATTTGTTCGAGGATATAGAGAATGCATAAATTCACCTAAGTCTAACCTTACACAAAAGACTAAACTAGGATGTCGATATATATGAGTAAATTTATATTAAGGGATATACTACAGGAGTATGATGAAATCCGAAGAGAGGCGGCTCAGGCTCTCGACCTCAGACGGCAGGAAATAGCGGAAAAAGTTCCTGAAGTTGTTAAAATACATCAGGATATGATTGACTTAATGGCCCAGAGATCCAGGGAGATTATCCTAAATCCCAACACCTCCTCTGATGCTATTGACCAGCTACAGGAGCAGATAACCCGTCTAAAGGCAAGACAGTTACAGCTATTGGAGAAAAAGGGCTATCCCAGAGATTATCTTGAAATTAAGTACCGCTGCAGCCATTGCCAGGACACTGGCTATGTTGGCTATCCTGTCCGTGAAAAATGCCGCTGCCTTATTCAGCGTTTATTGGAGAAAACTTATCAGATGTCTAATATCCAGGAACTTGACCGTGAAAATTTTTCTACCTTTGACCCAATGGTTTTCCCTGAAGAACCCTTGGAAAACAGCAAGCTGAACCAAAGACAGTACATGGTCCAGCTTAGAGACAGGCTGATAGACTATGTATCAGAATTTCCTGATAACGATAAAAGGACCATACTCTTTACCGGTAAAACAGGTCTTGGTAAAACCTTTTTATTAAACTGCATGGCTAAAGCAATTATGGATAAGGGCTATACGGTAATACGGATTTCGGCCTATAAACTATTTGACCAGCTATTTTACAGTGCTATTTCCGATAAGTCTGATTATGAGTCCCTGCAAAGCCAACTCTTTGAGGTAGACGCTCTAATAATTGACGATTTGGGTACTGAAACCCGGCGCAACAATTATACTACTGAGGACCTTTTTAATATTATAAATGAACGGACTATGCTGCGCAGCCATACCTTCTTATCCACCAATCTGGGTCTGTCGGAGCTTAAGCAGCGCTATTCCGACAGGATTACATCCCGGCTTTTTGATACTTCCAATACCATGTTAATACGTTTCCAGGGTAATGATATTAGACTAAGACAAACGGCAAAATAAAAATAAACCCATCAGAATTTCTGAATCAGAATTCCTGATGGGTTTTTGCATAGTTGGCAAACTTGGTGTACTGGCCCAGCCATACCAGCTCTACTGTACCTGTAGGGCCGTTACGCTGCTTTGCAATAATTACCTCTGCTATATTTTTCTTTTCCGTATCCGGATTATAGTATTCGTCCCTGTACAAAAATGCTACCAGATCAGCATCCTGCTCAATGGCACCTGACTCTCTAAGGTCGCTTAACATAGGTCTGTGATCAGTTCTTGCCTCAGGCGCTCTGCTGAGCTGGGAAAGTGTGACCACAGGTACTGACAATTCTCTGGCCAAGGCTTTCAAGGACCGGGAAATCTCGGATATTTCCTGTTGCCGGTTTTCTGCTCTTCCTCTACCAGACATTAACTGCAGGTAGTCTATTACAATCATGCCCAGACCTTTTTCTAGTTTTAGCCGTCGTGCCTTTGAACGCATCTCCATAACAGAGATGCCAGGGGTATCATCAATATAAATAGGAGCTTGAGACAGAGGTCCCGCTGCCTCTACTAGTTTTATCCATTCCTCTTCGCTTAAATCACCAGTTCGTATTTTCTGAAGCTCTACATTAGCCTCGGCGCTGAGCATACGCTGCACCAACTGTTCCTTGGACATCTCCAGACTGAATATGGCCACTGGCACATTGGCTCGAATGGCAGCATATTGAGCAACGTTGAGCACGAAACTGGTTTTTCCCATAGATGGACGGGCAGCTATAAGAACAAAGTCCGATGGCTGCAAGCCTGAAGTCTTCTGGTCAAAATCATGAAAGCCGGTTGGTACTCCAATAATCTTGCCCTTGTTCTTGGACATTTCCTCAATCTTGGCATAGGTATCCAGGAGCACCGTCTTGATAGGCTCAAAATCGCTGACTGTATTTCGCTGAGTGATCTCAAAAATACTCTTTTCAGCATGATCTATGATTAGATCTATCTCTTCCCTGGCTTCATAACTTTGCTTAATAATATCATTGCAGGCTGCAATCAGCCTCCGTAAAATGGCCTTTTCCTCTACAATATCTACATAATATTTAATATTAGCAGTACTGGGCACAGTCATGGAGAGATCGCTAAGATAGACTACACCGCCTACAGCTTCCAGGGTACCCCTCTGTCTTAGCTGCTCTGTAACCGTAACCAGATCCACAGGCTCGCCCCGGTCATATATCTCTACCATACTGTCGAATATTTCCTTGTGGGCATCTGCATAAAAATCATCACTATCAAGAAAGTCAGTAGCCGTAGCTACCGACTCTTTATCCAACAGCATACAGCCTAACACTGACTGCTCTGCCTCCATATTGTGAGGGGGCATTCTTGATAAGGTTTCCATCATACTCACCTTTTATGCTTCCTCTACCTTAACTGTAAGTTTACCGCTTATTTCAGGATAAAGTTTAACTTCAAGATCTTGCTGACCCAGTTGTTTAATGGGCTCATTGAGTACTATCTTCTTTCTATCTATATCAATATTATGCTGCTTTTTCAGCTCCTGAGCTATCTCCTTGTTGGTAACGGAACCAAAAAGTTTTCCGTTTTCTCCGCTTTTTGCTTTTATTACCAGGGTAAGATCTGAAATTCTATTAGCCATTTCCCTAGCTTCCTGCATTTCCTGTTCTCTTCGCCTTTGCGCGGCCTTTTCTTTCTTCTTCAATTCATTGAGGTTAGCCTTGGTCGCCTCTATTGCCAAACCTTTGGGAAACAAGAAATTTCTGGCGTACCCGTCACTAACATTCACTACTTCTCCCTTTACTCCTGTACCTTTTACATTATCAAGCAAAATAACCTTCATTTGCTTTCACCTTCCTCACTTAAATATTCTTCCACAGCGTTTATAACTCTTTCCCTGGCTTCTTCTATGGTAATGTCATCCAGCTGGGCACCGGCAATGGTCATATGACCTCCCCCTCCCAGCTTTTCTAATATTAATTGTACATTAATATTGCCCAAAGATCTACCACTGATTATTACCCCATCATCCACCTGAGCCAATACAAAGGATGCACTAATCCCCCGAATGGTAAGGAGATTATCTGCTGCCTGAGCAGCGATAAGGGATGAATTTTTTACTCCGGGAGGACACTGGGAAACAGCGATACTATCCCTTATTATAAAGGCATTTTTTACTGTTTCCGCTCTTGCTATATAGGTTTCTATATCATCCCTGAAGAATTGACGGGCTGATGTAGGATCAGCACCTGAACGCTTGAGATAGGAGGCGGCCTCAAAGGTACGCACTCCTGTCTTAAAGGTAAAGCTTTTGGTATCCATGGTAATGCCCGCGAGCAGTGCATCTGCCTCCAGTGGGTTTAACTTAAGTTTTTCATCAAAGTACTGCACTATCTCTGAAACCAGCTCGCTGGCTGAAGAGGCATAGGGTTCCAGATAGGTTAAAATAGCGTTTTCAATAGATTCGGCACTTCTACGGTGATGATCTATGACCACTATTCTTTCTGCTATATCTATAAGCTCTGGTGCTATTGTAAAACTAGGCCGGTGAGTATCCACCACTATAAGAAGGGATGAAGTGGGATCAACCCTTGAGACAGCCTCTCTGGGGGAGATAAATAAGTTTTCATATTCCTCCCTTTTTTCTATCTCCTTCATAAGATAGTGTATTGAAGGATTAGATTCATCCAGCACAATATAGGCCTCGACATCAATATAGCGGGCACATCTGTATATACCCAAAGCCGAGCCCATGGAGTCAAGATCCGGAAGTTCATGGCTCATAATATATACATCCCGGGACTGTTCCATAAGCTCCCTAAGCACTCCCGCTATAACTCTAGATTTGACCTTTGTACGTCTTTCTACAGCCTTTGTTTTACCACCATAAAAATATAGCTTTGACCCCTTTTTTACTACAACCTGGTCTCCTCCCCTACCCAAAGCCATATCCAGGGCGGTTTTGGCATAATTTGAACTCTGCAAGGGGCTACTTGCCTCTGCCCCAACTCCTATGCTTAAAGTAGGGTTCATCTGATTACCCATATCTATTTCTCTAATGTTATCCAGTATATCAAATTTTTTAGCTTCCAGCATTTCCAGTATTTCCGTGTCCATTATCATCAGAAATTTATCACGTTCATACTTTTGCAAGCCTGCATTAAGGCTCATGGCCCACTTGCCCAGGCGGCCTTCTATCTCGGCTACTACCATAGGTCTGTCTGCTTCATCAGTGTTGGACAGTACTTCATCATAGTTGTCTACATATATATGGGCCAATACCAGCTGTCCTTTTTTATATTTCTCTTCGAAAACCGTCTTGTCTGTTATGTCCTTCCAGTATAATACCAGTATTCTTCTTGACTCATCCAGTTCCTTATCTATGTCTACAGGAGAACAGGTAATGGTGTAGATCTTATCGTTAATCTTTACAGGTTCCAGCCCCCGTTCCTCCTGCTGGAGCAGATTCAAGTCCAGTTGGGGTAGAATTTCCTCTAAACTACTACCTACTATCTCCTTATCCTTTATTATTTCATTAAAATATTTATTATACCAGATAATGGTGCCATCCTTCTGGGTTACCACCACCGGCATGGGTACAGTTAATATAGCACTTTTTGTAGCCAGGTCAATGCTAAAGGACAAATTCTCCAGGCGTTGGATCATTTGCCGGCTTCGGCGTTTCTGGGCTTTGAGATTGAAAAATATAATTGCAGACGAAAGAGTCAGGGCAAGTATCCCGATTATCCATTCATAATATATGAGAATTAAGGACAGCAACAGGATAATACCAAGCATTATCTTGATATCTACAGCCATATTTTCTTTGATTTTAAACCTTTTCATAGGATTCCCACCTTTAAACTAGTATCCCTTTCGACTGCTATATACCCGCCTAATCCCGAATATTTGCTCAAAAATGCCCAGAAATGTCAGAGCTATGGATAAAAACACAAAAGCTACCACCAGTATTAATACTATAACAATCCCCGGTATCCGCTTTTCTGCCAGAAAAAAGCTGGCAACTGATAAACCCTGAACAGTAAAAACAAAGGTAAAAACCGATGAAACGGTGTAAAGTACAACATCAAAGTTGGATATATTAAGCCAGGTTCCTATGGTTGCAATAAGCATAATTCCCAAAAAGCCTCGCCCGGTTCCCCTGGGAAGGGCCCAGTGTTTAAAGGGAGGCACATGAGGTGTGGGTACCCTCAGCTTCTTTAAAACAAACCGGGATACAAGAAAACTAATTCCCCCTACAAGTAATGAATTTATAAGGAGCATGGAGGGAAACAGGGGTATTGTTTCCTTCAACTGACCTACAAACCTTTGAATAAATCTGTCAAAAGTATACCCTTCCTCTAGTATACCCATGGCCTGATAGCGGTTTATCAAGTCTTGGATGCCGGTTGAATTGGTTTCTAACATAATTTTTAGGTTGTTAAGTAAATAATCAAAAAAGCTCTCACCTCTTATCCAAGTAAAAGCTTGCAAGAACAGTAATGTAGATAATAATACTCCTCCTGCTGACAGGATAATTGCTTCATTCATTCCCAGCTTTTTTGTATATACAACTGTTAAGCTAAGGACAATAAATATATTTAATGCAAATACTATAACACTGAAATAAGGATCCACAAGCAGACCTAAAACAAGACATGATACGGCTAATCCAATAATTCCAGCCACAATTCCCCGTCTGGCACCCACTACAGCAAAGGGTACGGGAAATAACAATACTAAAATATTGAGAACGGGTATAAAAAACAACAGCATGACTAAAGCAATAGTTCCTACTCCCACAATTATGCCTTCTAAAGCTGCTTTTAAAGATTTATCCATTACATACACTCCAACTTTATTTAGTCCTAGAAATCATTTCGGGACCCCCTTAGATGCTGCTGAAGTTCTGATAGATCCCCATAATTTTGCTCTATTTCCTCATCCTCTATTATGCCTAACCTAATCTGATCCTCTATAGTCTGGTCAATTAAAGCATAGTGAATACCCAATCTTCTTCCAAGGAGATAGCAGGCAATTATAATATTACCCAGGCTTTGGGCTAATGCCTCCTGAGAAGCCTGTGCACCACTAGCCAGCATACTAAATATCCGGGCTACCGAATTGAGAATTTGACATTTTAGCCCTTCAATTATTCGGATATTTTTGGTAATATCAAAATCTCCAGACCTTACCCTGGACACCATATCAACCCCATTTCCTAGGCATAGCGTATTAATGCATAATTTTATGCTTTATATAATACTATTCGCTACTCCTTAAGGATTTCCTACCCTTTGGGGTTAAAATCTTGGGTAGGATCCTAAAATTTTAAAGAACTTACACTGCTTATATAACTGGTTTAATGCCTCCTGTACTACACCATCATCCTTATGCCCCTCTAAATCCACAAGGAAAAGGTATTGGCCTAAAAGGGTGCGCATGGGCCGGGATTCAATCTTAGTAAGGTTAATACTGGCATCTGCAAAAATTTTTAGAGCGCGGAATAAGCTCCCCGGTTTATGATCTACGGTAAAAGCCAAGGTTGTCTTGTCCCGTCCTGTCCATTGTGCCTCATGATGTGCAATAACCACAAAACGGGTGCTGTTGCCGTTATGGTCTTGAATACCTTCTTTCAGGATATTAAGCCCATAAATATCTGCAGCACGATAATTGGCAATAGCAGCCCAGGACTGTTGACTATCCCTTACCATTACAGCCGCTGCCGCAGTGCTTTCCGTGGTCTCCCGTTTTATATTCTTTAAATATTTATCTAAAAATTTCCTGCATTGTGCCAGAGCCTGGGGATGAGACAATACCTTGGTTATATCCTCCGTCTTTATTCCCTTTCTGGCCATTAAACAATGCTGGATAGGTATAACCAGTTCTTTTACTATGCTCAAATTGACTTCGTGAACCAGTATATCAATAGTCAGGTTGACAGTACCTTCCATAGCATTCTCTATGGGTACTACACCTTGGGATACTTTTCCCTCTGCTACAGCATAGATTAGTTCCTGTATACTATCATATTCTATAAGCTGGCCTTCTGCTTCCCTGACATAAACAAGGGCTGCATCATGGGTAAATGTCCCCACTGGTCCCAAATAACCTATTTTTTTCATATAATTTCTCCATTATCTTTTTAGTCTAAAATTCATTGTATATGTAAGCTCCTGGTTTGTCAATTTCTTTGTTTTCCTACATAGACTGTATTGAGTAGGGAATACGGAGGTGTATAAACCTTGAGAGGTTTGAGAAGTTTTAATAAATTGCCTGCAATCAAGCTGAGCTTGCTGGGAGTTTTAGTAATTATATTGGTTGTAACCTTGCTTACATTTATATTCATCGATCATAATATCAATCCTGCTATTATAACTTTTTCAGAAGCCAGAATACAAGCCATTTCCCAGGCAGCTATAATCGATGCCGTCAAGGAAATAATGGGCAGTAGTATAAAATATACTGATTTTGTTAATGTTCTTACGGATTCACAGGGCAACGTAACCATGATTCAAGCCAATACAATGAAAATGAATGATCTTGCTTCACAGGTTTCAGAAAAAGCCCAGGAAACTATACGCTCCAAGGGAAATGAAGGCATCTCTATACCTCTGGGAACCATCACCGGCAGCAAGCTTCTGGCAGGTATGGGCCCAAACATCCGAGTGAGGGTGATATCATTTCCTGCTATCGCTACAGATTTTGACTCGGAGTTTGAATACTCAGGAATAAACCAAACCCGTCATAAGATATACCTTACCTTAAAAGCACGCATACGCATTGCCATACCCTTAAATACCGCCGATATAGATGTTTCCTTACGTGTACCAGTTACCGAAACCATTATAGTTGGGGATGTACCTCACACCTACATAAATGTACAAGATACAGAAGATATGTTAAATCTGGTTCCATTGGAATAAGTATATTGCTTTTAAAGTTTATATATATTATATAGGAACAAGACAAAAAAAGCGAATAGCCTGTTACGGCATTTCGCTTTTATGTTAATTTTAAATTATTCGCTTGTATAAGGCAACAGTGCAATGGCTCTTGCTCTTTTGATGGCAACTGTCAGTTTACGCTGATGCTTTGCACAGTTACCGGAAATTCTTCTAGGTAAAATCTTTCCACGATCTGTTATATATTTACGAAGCCTGTTAGCATCCTTATAATCGATTCTTTCGACCTTGTCGATGCAGAAACTGCAGGCTTTTCTTCTACCTCGCCTTGCTGAACCTCTGGTCCTTCTTCTTTCTTCAGCCATCTACTTTTCCCTCCTTGTCCTCAAAATGGAAGTTCGTCATCTCCACCATCAAAGGGTTGGAAATCTCCTGGTATATTGGTGTCATGTACGGTATCCTGAACCCTGTCGGAATCAGTACTCCTACCTGCTTTTCCGTCTCCCCACTCTAAGAATGTTACCTCATATGCTACTACCTCAGTTGTATAACGACGTTGTCCATCCGGTGTTTCATAGCTACCTGTCTGGATTCTTCCCGCAACTGCTACCAGCCTACCCTTACTCAGGTATCTTGCACTGTTTTCGGCTTGACTTCTCCATGCTACTATTGGAATAAAGTCTGCTTCTCTTTCTCCTTGCTGATTAGCAAAATTTCTGTTTACCGCAAGGGTAAATCTGGTCACAGGAATTCCACTGGATGTATAACGTAGCTCTGGGTCCCTTGTCAGACGGCCAATTAAAACAACTTTGTTTAACATTTTTGACACCATCCTTAATTAATCGTCTTCACGAACGATGATATAACGAATCACATCGTCGGTGATTCTATAAATACGTTCCAGTTCACTGGGGAATTCAGAACTTGCACTAAAGTTCATCTGAACATAGTATCCTTCACGGAACTTTTGAATAGGATAGGCTAGCCTTCTTTTTCCCCATTCTTCCACTTTTTCTATCTGCCCACCTTCTTCGGTTACCAGATTAGTAAATCTTTCAACTGCTGCTTTAATGGCTTCCTCTTCCATAGTGGGACGAAGGATATAGATAGACTCATATTTATTCATAACGTTCACCTCCTTTTGGACTTTGGCCCCATGCTACAGCACAGAGCAAGGATGTTACAAAAATGAATTATATCACATTTATCCTAACACCACAAGGACAATTTTATTCTCAAAAAATTTTTTCAGCACCTTTTATATATACTGATAAAGATAATGCTATCTATATCAAATGAGATACTTGACTGTATCAAATATAGAAACTTACGGCAAACAACCGTAAGTTTCTATATTCTTTATATTTTCCTTGTTTACTGTACTTTGATTTTTTGATTTAATGACATATTAATTACTTAAAGCTTATAGTAAACTGGAAATGATGCTTTCCGGCAAAAACCTTGTGCTTGTCATCAAGCTCAGTAGACCAGGCCATATCTCCACCAATTCCCGCCATGGCTCCATCTATGTTTATATAGACCTGGTCACGCCGTATAAGTTCATGCTCATGGTTAGCCTGTAAATAATCCTCCACAGTATTATGATGCACATCAAAGGAGAACAAGGCACCACTAAAGGTTATACTATTGCCTTCTTCATCCTTTAAGGTAAACCATCTGGTATCAGCATGGCTGCCATTATGGCTCACAGGTACAAAGGGGAAATGGGTTTCTTCGACTGTGGTGCTGTATTCACCAACTGGTGCCGAAAGTTTTCTATCGCAATAGCTTTCTCCCGGTCCCCTACCATACCAGTGTAAGGATTCAAATCCTTTGGGAGCAACAAAGCTTAGCCCGATTCTTGGCACATGGACATAATTGCTGTCTATATCCATGTCAGCACTAACAACTATATCCCCATCTTTATAGATAGTATAGCTTACCTGGCTATATATGTCCCCCTTATCACCGGTAACCTTATTGGTAAATACAACATAAGCCTTGCCATCCTTGCAGCTAATACCATAATCCACATCTAAAGGCTGCCGCTTAAGCTTACCTGGCATAAAGGACTCCCATAGGGCATTAGCCTCTCCCCACCATTTATCTCCTAGATGGAGACCGGTTCTGGCCCTAACAAGGTTCTCCGTACCGCTGTTTAGAATGTATTCCTTACCCTTTCGCTCATAGCTTAAAAGCAGATTACTGTGACAATCAAAGGTTACCTTAAAGTCTTCTCCCTTTACCACCAACAGGTTGTCCTTGTGCTCCATGTCAAGATTCTGTCCAGAAGCAGACTGTTTGGGTAAAGTAGCTGCAGGACCTTTAATTTCAAATTGGTACAAAGCTATCTCATGCCCTCTATCTGCCCATGGATAGTCTACAGCAGTTTTAACACTAATGTTTACATAGACCTCATTGGTCTTATCCTTGACAGCTGAAAGGTCAATATTTAAGGCTAGTTCCTGACTGTCCTCATGGTTAGCAGGTAACTTTATGTCTCCTTCTTCAACTATCTGCCCATATACAAGAATTTTATAATCAAGGGACAGCTCATCAAAGCCTATCTCATGGGTCCGGTTTTTTACTATAAACTCTCCTTTGTTCTTATCAAGAACTTCTATTATAATAGGTGCTTGAGCCTGCTTTATTTCCAAAGCACTGGGCTTAGGCTTAAGATCTGCTGTCACAACTCCGTTTGCACACATGAAGACAGGATTGACCCAATCGATAACATCTTCGCCCCAGTCGCCACCATAGCCAATATAAGTTTCGCCTTTTTCGTTAACAGCTGGTAAACATTTGTCCTGCCAGTCCCATACAAAACCGCCCTGGAATATCTCATACTTCTCGGTCAGGTAATTGAAAAGCTCAAAATGTCCACTGGAATTAGTTATCTGATAAGCGTACTCTATAAGGACAATTGGGCGTCTGTCATTGTTATCAGCAATCATATACTCAAGTAGCTCCATAGGTGGATACATGGTACATCTAATATCGCTGGCAATGGGGCCGGGATCGTTGTTTTCGTACTGGACCAGCCTTGTATCGTCATACTCCCTAATCCAGTTGGCCATGGCTGCATGTCCAGGTCCATATCCCGATTCATTTCCTAAAGACCAGGAAACTATGGAAGGATGGTTTTTATGAATTAATACCATTCGCCTGCCCCGCTCCAGCATTGCTTCTGCCCATTCTGGATTGTTGGCAATATTTCCTCCAACTCCATGGGTCTCCAGGTTGCAATCGCAAACTATCATAATCCCATATTCATCACATAAATCAAACCATACGGGATCATCAGGATAGTGGCTGGTTCTAACGGCGTTGAAATTGAGCTTTTTCATCAGTTTAATTTCTTCTATCATGTGTTCCCTGCTTACAGTTCGTCCGGTCTTCCAAAAATGCTCATGCCTGTTTACTCCCCTGAAAATAACCCGCTTGCCGTTTAGTTTTATAACATTGTTTTCTATGGATATCTTTCTAAAGCCAACATTGCAGGCTTCAAAATCCTTTTCCTTGCCCTTTCCGTCAATTAAGGTAAATACAACTCTATAAAGATTAGGTCTGTCAAAACTCCAGGGCAATATATTATCTACTTTAAGTTCAAAGAATGCAGACTCGCTAACAGGACGTATTTTCTTAAGTCTCCAGCCTGAACCCATGCCAAATATGGGGGTGACAAGGTCAACAGGCTTTGTGGACTCTACTAATAAGTTGCCCTGGGAGTCATAAAGGGACAGCTTTATACTGGCATCGGCAAAACCCTGAGTTCTGTTTACAAAGCATCGTGCTCTGAGTATGCCCCCACCCTTGCCATCAGGCTCTCCATCAACTTTAAAGTCCTGGATTCGAAGCCTGGGCTTGGCGATTAGGCTTACAGATCTAAATATACCTGATAAATGGAAATAGTCCTGGTCCTCCATCCAGGTTCCGTCACAGAACCTAAGAACTACCAGAGTAATTAGGTTTTCACCTGGAACCAGATACTTGGTTATCTCAAATTCCGATGGCAGCTTGCTATCCTGGTAATACCCTACAGCATGACCATTGATCCACAGATAGTATGCCGACTCTACCCCTTTGAAGTTTGCAAATACACACCTATCCTCAAAGGACTCAGGTAGTGTAAATGTCCTTCGATAGATACCACATGCATTTTCCTTTGGTACATAAGGCGGATTATATCTTTTAAAGATATCATAATCTTCTTTTTCACTAATATCCAGTAAATAATCCTCTCCCTTTTTATCCTTAAAGGGATAAAGAACATTTACATAGACAGGCTTGTCATAGCCCTGCAGTTCCCAGTTGCCCGGAACCTTTATTTTTCCCCATTGGGAAAGGTCTGCATCCAATGTGTTAAAGCCTTGGGGAAGGTTCTCCGGACTGTCTACTAGAATAAAATCCCATTCACCGTCAAGGGAAAGAACATACTTTGATTCTTCTCCCTTTCTTGCCTGGTCTTCATTCTCAAAGGCACCCCAGGGAAAATGAGCGGGCTCGCGATTGATTTGAGTTATGTATTGGTTTTCATAGTCGGGTTTTTTGTGAAATTCTCTGAAAATGTCTAGCAATGAAATACCTCCTTATCTTTTTATCTTAAATACTGCTACACCATATGGTGCCAGCTCTGCACCTCCCAAAACAGGCTGCCAATCCTCCGGAACTTCCAGGGACTGATCAGTATTGTTATGGTTTAAAGCAAATATATAGTCATAATCATCGGTACGACGGCGTACCAGCTCTACTCCTTTAGGCGCATTACCTAAGGCGCTGATTCTCCTGGACTGTACCAGCGAATCAATAAAGGCTGCCATTAGGTCATCATCAGGCTCAGTGCCAACATAATAGGCTTCCCCATCTCCAGCCTTGCTAAGAGTTATGGCAGGAGTTCCTGCATAAAAGTCCTCAGTATAGGTAGCAATGGTTTCAGCGGTAGTAGGTGTAATGATATCGCACCATTTTTTACATCTATAGGTATTATCCTTAAACTCTACTCCCATGTCCATAGCCCTCAGGCAATCATAATCCTTTATTTCTATGCCAAGGAGATCTCCCAAACGGCCTGGCAAATGCCTGTCTGTCATACAGACATTGTCCATATTCTTAACTCCGGTTCTCATTGTCAGTACCAGACAACCGCCCTGCTTAACATAGTCCATAAACTTGTCTTCCATTTCCCTGTTCATCAGGTACTGAAGGGGAGCTACTACTAGCTTATATTTTGATAAATCCTCCCTACTGCTAATAAAGTCTACAGGAATTTGAGCTTGGTAAAACGCTTTATAATACCTTAATGTGTGGTCAATATAATCCAGGTCAGGGTGGTGGGGCTGGATTTCAAAAGCCCAGTTTTGCTCATATGAATAAAGTATTGCCACCTCAGACTCCGGCAGTGCACCCTCAAATTCATCCATTAATGGGGCAAGTTTGGATATTGCATCCTTTAATTCATCATATCTTCTTCCAGGAATGCCGCTATGGGGCAATACGCCATGCCAGTATTCTTCAGTTCCAAAAGAGCATGTCCGCCATCTAAAGAAGACCACAGTATCAGCGCCATGGGCTACTGAATGTGCTGTCCATAGTGCTAGCTGTCCCGGCCTTGGAGTATGTGCTAAAATCTCCCATCCTGTAGGTCCTGACTGTTGCTCCATAATCCAGAATGTTTGTTGTTTAATTCCACGCATAAGATCAAGTGCAGCCGCCATACTCTCAAAAGATTTCATAGGTTGAGGTTCATCATAAAATCCCATAGGATATTGATCATGACATATAAAGTCTAAATTTTCCCCTAAATCAAAATAGTCTACAAGATCAGATAAGCCCATGAGATTATGAGTTATAAATTGTTTTCTGCAAATTTTTCTCAATATATCTATCTGAAATTGTTGAAATTCTACTATAAGGTCAGAATGAAACCGTTGCCAGTCCAGTAAGAGGGACGGACTATGAGAGTTGGGCGTTATCATAGG
>JAAYGY010000101.1 GCA_012735575.1 Clostridiales bacterium | reverse complement strand
GATAAAACCAGTTCCCTGGCAGGAGATATGGATAAGCTGGCAAGCTTATCCGTAGAGCGCTGTGATAGAAGATCAAAGTGGCGTATGGAGTCCACTTCATCGCCAAAAAACTCCATCCTGCAGGGATCATCCTGGGTCATGGGGTATACGTCCAGTATACCTCCCCTTACGCTAAACTGGCCCGGTCCCTCAACATTGGGCACTCTTTCATAACCCATTTCTGTAAGTTTTCGGGCTAACTCTTCCATAGCTATTACCTGGCCCACTTCTATGTTTATAAGTCCCTCTTTAAAAACGGAAGGCGGGGTCTGAATACATAAAAGGGCCTCTATAGAGGCCACCACCAGATGCTGTTTCCCTAAAACCAGGGATTCCAGCACCTTTAAGCGCTGGCCCGATAGCTGGGTGCTGTGGGCCGCAACATCATAAAAAACTATATCTCTGGGAGGCAGGTACATAACCCTGTCCCCCAGATAAAATCCAAAATCCTCATAGATCTTCTTGGCCTGAGTATCACTATGGGTTATATACAGACATTGTCTATCCAGAGGATATAATAGGCTGGATACTGCATGGTTCTTTTGCGATTCGGAAAGGCCAAAAACCAAAGTAGGGCCTTTCCCTTCACGGACGGCCTTCCTCAATCTAGTAAATTCATCCCATTTTATCATGGGATCCAGCCACTTTACAGTCAAAAAATCACCTCTTACTTCAATCATCCATTACACCGGCTCATGGCATAGTTAACCCCTTTAGTTATAATCAGTTCCACACCTTCTACCGCCCTCTGGCAGGCGTCTTTTAACTTTGGAATCTCATCATCTCTAAAGGTGGAAAGCACATAATCCTTTAAATCCCAGCCTTCAGGCGGTCGCCCTATACCCAAACGTACCCTGGGAAAATCCTGGCTTTGTAACTGATATATAATTGATCTCATGCCATTGTGGGTTCCGGCACTGCCGGAGGGGCGTATACGAAGCACCCCTACATCTAAGTCTATGTCATCATATATGATAATAATTCTTGAATCCTCTACCTTGTACCAGCTTTTAAGATCCAGAATACTTTCCCCGCTAAGGTTCATATAGGTTTGGGGTTTGGCTAGAATAATCTTCTCCCCTGCAAGGGTACCTTCCCCTATCAAAGCTTTGTGTTTTATCTTGGTTACCTTTATGCCCAGCTTTTCCGCCAGCATATCAAGGGCTATAAAGCCTATATTGTGGCGGGTATTGGCATATCTTGGCCCTGGATTGCCCAGTCCTGCAATAATATACACCTGTTATCACCTATTCAAAAAGAGTACTTACTGGTAAATCTTCGTATATCCTGTCTATGGCCTCAGCAAATACAGGAGCAACAGACAGAATCCGGATCTTATCAATCTGTTTCTCGGGTGGCAAGGGTATAGTATCGGTTATAACAAGTTCCTTGATGGGGGAATTCTGTATTCTCTCAATGGCAGGTCCTGATAAAACCCCGTGGGTAGCACAGGCATATACCTCCTTGGCACCGTTGTCTATAAGGGCCTGGGCTCCTTGAACCAGGGTTCCTCCTGTATCTATCATGTCATCAACCAGGAGAGCTATCTTACCCTTTACATCTCCGATAATGTTCATAACCTCGGCTACATTGGCTCTAGGCCTGCGCTTGTCTACAATTGCAATAGGAGCATTGAGGCGGTTGGCAATGTTCCTGGCGCGGGTAACACTTCCAATATCTGGTGAAACTATTACCACATTATCTTCCTCAAAACCCCTCTCCAAATAATGCTGAGCCAAAATAGGCACACCTAAAAGGTGGTCTACAGGTATAGAAAAGAATCCCTGAATCTGAGCAGCATGAAGATCCATGGTCAGTACCCTGTCAGCACCTGCAGTGGTGATTAGATCTGCTACAAGCTTGGATGTGATTGGATCTCTGGCTTTGGCTTTTCTGTCCTGTCTGGCATAGCCATAATAGGGTATTACCGCTGTAATTCTACCGGCTGACGCTCTCTTAAAGGCGTCTATCATGATAAGCATCTCCATTAAGTTATCATTTACAGGAGAGCAGGTGGACTGAATTACAAATACATCAGCACCTCTTACAGTCTCATATATATTTACGCTTATTTCTCCATCACTAAAAGTACCTACATCGGAACTCCCCATGGGAATCCCTACATGCTTGGCAATATCCTCTGCTAATTTGGGATTTGAGTTGCCTGTAAAAATTTTAATACTTGTACCGTGGGTTATCATTAGTTTTCCTCCGTTTCATTTTTATACTTTATTACCCAGTTTTCCTTGTTTATCTGACGAGCTCTGGCTATAGCTAATGCATTTTGAGGTACATCATCGGTTATTGTGGATCCTGCTGCTATAAAGGAATCCCTTTCTACCCTGACAGGTGCTACCAGATTAGTATTGCATCCTACAAAAGCGTTGTCCTCTACAATTGTTCTATGCTTCTTCTTTCCATCATAGTTGACAAAGACAACTCCGCAACCTAAATTAACATTCCTTCCTACATCACCGTCTCCCACATAGGTAAGGTGGGAAATTTTGGTTTCGTCTCCTATTTTTGCATTTTTGATCTCCACAAAGTCACCAATTCTCACATTATTGCCTATTTGGCTACCCGGCCTCAGATAGGCAAAGGGACCTACAGTGGTCCTGTTTCCAATCTGGCTTTCCAGTATGACCGAGCTTTGGATCTGGGTTTCTTTTCCTATAACAGAATCTACTATACGACTGTTGGGATATAAAATAGTTCCTTCGCCTATGGTGGTGCGCCCTTCCAGGACATTACCTGGATAAATAATTACGTCCCTTTCTATTCTTACGTAGGGTCCTATATAAGTATTGTCCGGATCAATCAGGGTTACCCCGTTTTCCAAATGACCATAGTTAATGCGTCGATTTAAAATTTTAGTAGCTTCAGCCTGTTGGATTCGGGTGTTGACTCCCATGATTTCATCAGAATCATATACGGTATAAACTCCTATTTTCTTACCTTGATCCTTTAAAATTCCCAATACATCCGTTAGATAGTATTCTCCTTGAGGGTTGTTATTTTCAAGCCTGTCTAAACCCTCTAATAGCTCAGGGATACTAAAACAGTAAATGGAACTGTTTACCTCCTTGATTAGCTTTTCCTCCTGGGTGGCATCCTTATGTTCCACAATACGGTCAAAGTCTCCAGATATATCCCGTACAATTCTACCATAATCATGGGGATTTTCAAATAATGCGGAGAGTACCACAGCATCATAGTCACCATTTATACAGTAATCCAATAGGTTCTGCAAGGTTTGGGAAGTAATTAAAGGTATGTTCCCGCCCAGTACCAGGGCATATCCTGTCTGATTCTTAAGATAATCTTTGGCCATCATAACAGCATGACCGGTCCCCAGACACTGGGGCTGGTAGGCATACTTGATATCAGGACCTAAAAGCTCCTTTATGTCCTCTCCTCCTTCTCCCAGTACAACAACGGGCTCACAGTTTGAAACACCTAAAACTGCATTTACCACATACTCGATCATGGGGTGCCCGCAAATTTTGTGCATGACTTTAGGCAGGGAAGACTTCATTCTGGCATCATCCCCCGCCGCCATTACAACTGCAACTATTCTATTTTCCATAAAACTCTCCCTCTATAGTATAAGATTCTTCCTAGTTTATTATATGCTAATCCTATAGTAAATTTCAATGTAAATTTAAGGCCAAGAAATAGGCTTCAAAGGAGATTGCTCTCCCTTGAAGCCTACTCGTCGCTTAGGATCTGTTCGTACTGTTCTAGAATAACCCCCTGAAGCCTACCCCTCATATCTGAATTTATTGGGTGGGCAATGTCCCTATACTCCCCATCTGGAGTTTTTCGACTAGGCATAGCAATGAACAAGCCATTCTGACCCTCTATCACTTTAATGTCATGAACCACGAAGGAGTTGTCAAAGGTAACAGAAGCAACTGCTTTCATTTTGCCATCGCCGCCGATTTTTCGGACCCTTACATCAGTAATTTCCAATTCAAGCTCACCACCTTCCGAGTCTATAGCAATGGTAGATATTATATTAATTCGCCAAAAAAAGTCACAGTCCTCCTTGAAATCTAAAAAAATAGAAAATTTTATACCTTAACTATTTTCTAATCCAGGAAGATGGTTCCACAATGACTTCCCTCTGTATTTCATCCACTTTTTTCAGCACCATTAGGGATTTATAGTCTTTTACAAGTTTCTCCTCTGGATCGGCTGTAGAAATAATTACCCCTACCCCTGCTATCTCGGCTTCAAATTCATGGAGCAGCTCCCTAAGTCCTCTGGCTGTTCCGCCACCCTTCATAAAATCATCAACTATAAGGCCTCTTTGTCCTTTTTGTACCGATCGTTTTACAAGGGACATGGTCTGGATACGTCTTGAGGAGGCTGATACATAGTTAATGGATACAGTAGAGCCCTCGGTTACCTTGCTTTCCCTTCTTGCCACTACTACAGGGCAGTTAAGAGCTCGGGCAGTCATAAGAGCAATGGGTATACCCTTGGTTTCAACAGTAATTACAAAATCGGGATTTGTGTGCTGGAACTGAGTAGCCAATATCTTGCCGAATCTTTCTACTACCTCTGGCGTAAACAGTATATCGGTCATATATAAAAATCCTCCCGGCAGGATCCTGTCGACTTCAGAAAGTTGGTTGCATATATCTTCAATAAAATTGGTATCCTCTTCAAACAGTCCAGGTATATATCTTACTCCCCCTGCCGCTCCTACTACCGTTTCTATATGACCCAGCTTGAATTTATCAAAAATCTCCTTGATTATCACAAGGTCGTCGCTTATGGTGGATTTTGCTGTCTGAAACAGCTCACTGAAATTATTGAGCGTAAATATCTTGTTTGGATGGCTGCTAAGAATCTTTACCATTGCCCCAATACGCTCATTCCTCCTTATCTTTCCCATCCAATCACTCCCTTTACTCCTATATCCTCATTATACCCAATTATAGCATAGTTTTATATAAAAACCGAATGTTTTTTAAATTTTTTACCTTTTTATTCAGACATAAAAAATAACCTATCGTACCAGTACAATATAATTAGCTATTGATGGTTCACTTATCAATAGCTAATTATACTCATATAGTGATAACTTTGATCTAGCACAATAGGTTAATGAAAAAGAGGATATGGCTAGCACCATGGATTTACCATAACCTTACCCTTTTGCCTTTTTGATGGATCAGATAGCGTATCCCTTAATTCATCCAAGGAGATAGTACCCGAAATTAAACTCTTGACATCTATTTTTCCGGAATTAATAAGGCTTACAGCTCTGCCCTGGGTATAGGGATTTATATAAGACGCCTTGATGGTAACTTCCTTTCTAAATATTTCAAAGGGTTTTATAGGAATCTCATCATCTGGGTTGCCCAGGCCAAATAACATGGCTACTGAGTTTTTGCCTGCAAACTTAATGGCATCCAACATGGTAGATTTCAGTCCCACACATTCGATCACAGTTTCAATCTGCTCTATATTATTTTTAGCTAAAACCTTCTCCACATCCTCATGAATAGGATCTATAACTATGTCGGCACCCAGTTTTGCACCTATGGCTCTTTTCTCCCCAACTGGTTCTAGCAAGATGATTTTTGCTGCTCCGCGCATTTTGGCCAGTTGAACCATTATAAGGCCAATAGTACCGCCACCAATGACCATAACCCTGTAACCCGGCTTTATCTCACAAAGATCAATTCCATGAAGACAACAGGCAAGGGGCTCGCACATAGCACCCTCTTCAAAGGAAACCTTATCTGCCAGCTTGTAAATCTGTTTATAGTTAACTACACAGTATTGGGCAAATCCTCCGTCTGTTGTAGTACCGTAACCTTTCATATTCTGGCAAAAATGAGCCAGTCCATTTTTGCAGTAATAGCAATTGCCGCAGGTATCATTAGGATCAACTGCAACCCTGTCACCAATTTTAATGTCCTTTACCTTAGCACCCACCTCTTCTACAATACCTGCGAACTCATGACCCAAAATAACAGGAGGTGTGGTAGCAGCCGCTCCTTCTGCACCATTAAATATATGCACATCAGTACCGCAAATACCGCAGGCCATGACTTTAACTATAACATCCATATCCCCGCATACAGGCATGAGCACCTCTTGTGTATCAATAAGGCCCTTACCCTTAAAAACTGCTGCCTTCATACTCAACACTCCATTTCATATATTGGTTCCATAAATTGATTTTATATATTGATTTTATATATTAATTCTATAATTCTATATATTGGTCAGCTATCATACTTTTGTATAAAAGCTTCTACAGCCTGGCGATGAGGCATGACTTTTAATGCACCTTTTTTAGTAATAACCAGGGAGGCTGCAGCATTGGCAAATCGGGTTATTTCATAAAGTTTTTCCTCATCCAAAGAATCAAGCCCTGATTTTGCTAATTCATAGAGGCAGCTGCCCATAAAAGCATCTCCCGCACCGGTAGTGTCTATGGTCTTGTCATGTAAAAAAGGTGCAACCTTCCGCTTAATATTATTATAGTAGAAGGTACTGCCCTTTTCTCCGGCAGTGACAAAGATCAGCTTAATATTTGGAAAACTGTTCCGTAAGTCCTGAGCAGCTTTATGGGAATCACTTATCCCTGTTGCCAGCTGGATTTCCTCTTCTGAAATCTTTAGAATATGGCACTTGCTAAAGCCATATTCCATCTGCATCTTTGCATTTTCTAAAGAATCCCACAATAGCGGTCTTATATTGGGATCAAAGGAAATCATACAGCCATTTTCCATTGCAAGATCTATGGCAAACATGGTAGCACTTAACACTGGCTCATTGGTCATGGAAAGGGTTCCAAAATGAAAAATCCTTGCCTGCTTTATAAGGTCTTGATTGATTTCCTGCTTTTCCAGCATCATATCGGCTCCCGGTTTTCTATAAAAGCTAAAGGAACGCTCGCCCCTAGAGTCCAGATGTACAAAGGCCAATGTTGTCAGATACTCAGGATCCTTTATCAGCCCTTCTGTATTAATGTTTTGGGCTGCTAAAGTCTCTTCTAACATGTGCCCAAACTGATCCTTGCCCACTTTTCCAATAAAGGCTGTTTTTCCTCCTAATTTACTGACCATGGACAAAACATTGCAGGGTGCTCCCCCTGGGTTTGCTTCCAACAGGTTATTTCCCTGCTTGGAAATTCCATAGGGGGTCATATCCATAAGGAGTTCTCCCAGTGCAGTTACATCAAATACCTTGTCTATCAAAACCTCCACCTCTCTAATCCATGTCTATAATAACCTTCATTGCCCTATCCTTTTGTTCATCAATAATCTCATAAGCCTGTTTATATTCCTCAAAGGGCACATGGTGGGTTATAAGGGCATCAAACTCTATTAATCCCTTATTAACCAGTTCTATTGCCTTTATATAGTCTTCCTCCCGATACATGGCACTGCCTTTAAGGGTTAATTCACGATCCTGTACATAACCCATGTTTATCCTTCCAAGATCTCCAAACACCCCAACTACCACAATGGTGCTTCCCTTGCGGGCATATTGGATTGCCTGATTCATGGTTTCACTGATCCCAACACATTCAAATATGAAATCTGCCCTGTCCTTGCCAAAATTATCTTCAATGGCCTGTAGCAGGTCTTCTTCTTTCACATCTACTGTCTTTATTCCACACTTTTTGGCAGTTTCCAGCCTGTATTGGCTTAACTCGGATAGAATAACATCCTCTCCACCCATTGCTTTTATTGTCTGGGCTACTAGATTACCAATAGGGCCCCCACCTAAAACTACTGCCTTTTTGCCTGTCACATCACCAGCAAGCCTTACTGCATGTACCGCTACTGCCAGAGGTTCTATCATTGCTCCATGATCCCAGCTCATGTCATCGGGCAGTTTTACAGCTTTTTTTGCATCTGTAACAAAGTATTCACTTGCCATACCTGTGGTTTGGAAACCCATTACCTTAAGCGCTTCACAGACATTATAGATTCCATGGGTACAAGGATAACATTTACCGCAAACAACCTGGGGCTGAATGGTCACCTTGTCCCCTAGGGCTACATTGGTCACCCGA
Source organism: Clostridiales bacterium (assembly GCA_012735575.1). Lineage (GTDB taxonomy): Bacteria > Bacillota > Clostridia > Caldicoprobacterales > UBA3941 > JAAYGY01. Next base: position 50,276 of record JAAYGY010000101.1, on the reverse strand, counting down.
CTTCCTACCTCAACCACCTGGGCAGAAACCTCATGCCCCTGTACAACAGGATAGCTGGTATATGGATGCTTGCCATGATAGACATGGATATCGGATCCGCACACACCAATCTTTTTCATTTTAACCTTGATTTGATCTGGTTTTACCTCCGGCACTGGAACATCCCTAAACTCAATTTGTCCAGGTGCTACCATAATGGCCTGTTTCATTGTTATCCCCCTTCATTGCTTAGTTGAATTTATAAGTTAAATCTATAAGTTGAATCTATAAAATGTATAACCAGCCTTTTAAATTAAGCTTATATAGAGACTAACAAAGGGATTGATACCTTTAGGTTAAGTTCAATCTATCATATTTGTAATTTTTTTGTCAATATATTTCAGTCCTTATATGGTATTAATGGATTGTATGTATAGGTTAGATATTATATAATATCCAGATGAATATTCTACAAAAGAAGAAAACAGGGAAATATCTAAATTAAGTTCTATAGAAGAATATGCAAAATTGAATAATAAACAGAAGGGATGAAAAATAGAGTGAAGAAAATTTTAGGCTGTCTGAGAAAAGCCGTAGAGGATTTTAATATGATAAAAGAGGGGGACAGGATTGCCGTTGGGGTATCCGGCGGCAAAGACAGCTTAATCTTGCTTAAAGCCTTAAGATTATATCAGTTTATGTCCCCGGTAAAATATGATTTGGAAGCTATTACTCTGGATATGGGGTTTGAAGATGCTGACTGGTCAGCAGTGGAAGCTTACTGCAAGGAACTGGGTGTACCCTATACTATTAAGAACACCAAAATTGCTACTATAGTTTTTGATATCCGTAATGAAAAAAATCCCTGTTCCCTATGTGCAAAACTGCGACGAGGAGCCCTTCATAATACAGCCTTGGAGCTGGGATGCAAAAAGGTGGCCCTGGGGCATCACAGAGAGGATGTCATTGAAACTCTGTTCCTAAGCCTTTTTTATGAAGGCCGGCTAAACACCTTCTCCCCCGTAACCTATTTGGACAGAAAGGATATTACCCTCATTAGACCCCTTGTATATGTACCTGAGCCTGAAATTAAAAGGGCAGTTAATCGCCACAATATTCCTGTAGTCTTTAACCCCTGCCCGGCAAACGGGGAGACAAAAAGGCAGTATATAAAAAATCTGCTCCAGGACATATCAGAGGATATCCCCAATGTCCATGAGCAGATTCTAGGTGCACTTAAAAAAACTCACGTACGCAAGCTATGGAACTAATCGGCCTGGCCTAAATAAAACATAATTCCGCCTTCGGCTGCCACTTCTCCATCTACCAGGGCTCTGCCCTTGCCTTTGCCTATGGGCCCCCGCATCCTTGTCATCTCTACCTCAAGGCGCAGCTGATCCCCTGGTATTACCTGGCGTCTGAAACGCACATTATCAACACCGGTAAGAAAAGCAAGCTTGCCTTTGTTTTCCGGCATACCCAGAACTATTACGGCGCCTAGCTGGGCCAGTGCCTCTATTATCAGAACTCCGGGCATAACAGGTGTCCCTGGAAAATGACCTTGAAAGAAAGGTTCATTTATGGTCACATTCTTTATGCCCTCTCCTCTTTTACCTAGTTCCAGCTCCAGCACCCTATCCACCAGTAAAAATGGATATCGGTGTGGTATGCGTTTCATTATTTCATTGACCTTCATTATCTCCATCTATAGTCTAACCTCTCTATATACTCATCTTCAGTCTAAACTCTCAACTAACCCCTGAGATTGTTAGCCTGTTTTTCCATCTCATCTGCTGTCTGTATCATTCTCGAATTTAGCTGATAAGCTCTTTGAGCCATAATAAGATCTGTCATCTCCCGTGATAAATCTACATTGGACTGCTCCAGATACCCTTGTATTACCTTGGTATCCAAGGCTGGTGTAGGCTCACCGCTGCCTTCCGTAGCCATAAAGTAGGATGCCCTTATAGATTGCAGGCTGTTGGGGTCTGTAAAGCTGTAAACCCCTAAAGTCCCCTGATAATAGCTGCCGTATTCATCGGTCAGGTATATAGTTCCATCCTGGTTGATAACTATATTCTCCTCACGGGTATCCCCGTCAAAGTAGATAGGCTGGCCATACTGATCCAGGATAGGATAGCCTTCCATGTTGTCCAGTCTGGCCTGACCATCTGGCATATAGGACAGTTTAAAGGTTCCATCCCGGGTATACAGAGTCTGATCGTCCTCAGCGCCTATGGCAAAAAATCCGAGACCTTCCAAAGCCAGATCCAGGCTGTTGCCGGTCTGCTTTAGACTCCCCTGGGTAAAAATCCTTTGAACAGAACCTACCCTTACCCCATTGCCTATCAGCAAATTGGTCTGAGCATAGGCAGGCCTTATCTCCATTACATCATAAAGGGTTTCTTTAAAATCCGGCCTTGAGCTTTTGTATCCGGTGGTTGAAACGTTAGCAATATTATTACCGATTGAATCTATTTTATGCTGCTGTACTCTCATGCCGGTGGTGGCAGTATATAAAGATCTAATCATCTCTATCCTCCTATACAGTTCCCACTTCATTCACAGTCTTTGATAGAACATTGTCCATCATCTGAAGTATTCTCATGTTGGCTTCATATGTACGGGCTACTGTAATCATATCGCTAATTTCGTCTACAAGCTCTACATTGGACAGTTCTGCGTATCCCTGAAAAACCTGTCCATCAAATACAATAGCAGGGTTTTCCCCTGGATTATTGTTGGCAAAGAGGTTGTCCCCTACCTTTTCCAGGGCATTGTTGTCTTCAAAGTTTACCAGCTGGAGACGGTCTACAAGATTATATCCCTGCCAGATATATCCATGGATGTCTATCTCAAAATCCTCCTGCCCCACCTGTATAGGGCCATTCTCTCCAGCCACCACATGTCCTTCCATGGTAACTAATATACCTTCATCGTTTACCTTGAAAGTGCCGTCTCTAGTATAAAGCTCTTGACCATCCCTTATAATGGTGAAAAATCCTTCACCCTGTAGGGCAAGATCAGTAGTTAAGCCGGTCTGTTGCAGGGGACCATCCTGGAAGAAAGTGGTCACTCTTTCTGCATATACTCCATGATTGATAGGACCTAATGCCCTGGGACTTTGATTCTTACTTATGCGCAGCAAAAGCTCATCATTAAAGGATCGGCTTACTATATCATCCTTTTTATAACCTCTTGTATTGGTATTGGCTAGATTATTAGCTATGGAATCCAGCTTGTTTCTCTGGTGAATCATACCAGTGGCTGCTGTATATAAGCCTCTAATCATTCTTTACATCCTTTCAATAATTAGTTGGCAAAAGTTCCTCTCTTGTGGTCAAATACCGATGTTTCAGAATAAATATCTATATACTCCAGTGCCTTACCCGTTCCTATAGCCACACAGGAGAGAGGGTCATGGGCTAGGTTAACTTTTATTTTTAGATTTCCTTCAAGGAGCTTGTCCAATCCTTAGAGTAAGGATCCGCCACCAGTCATGGTTATGCCATTTTCACTGATGTCTGAGGATAGTTCAGGTGGCGTCTTTTCTAATACAGAATGAATTGTATAGGCTATGGTTTCCAAGGGCTCCTGCAGAGCTTCGGCCATCTCATTGGAGCTGACCGGAATGGTTTTAGGCAGGCCCGAAATAAGGTTTCTGCCCGTTACCTCCATGATGATCTCTTCTTTTCTGGGATATGCTGAGCCTATTCTCTTTTTCATTTCCTCAGCTGTCCTGTCTCCAATGAGTAGATTATATCGCTTGCGCATATAGCGGATAATTGATTCGTCAAATACATCTCCAGCTACTTTTATAGAATCTGTAACTACGGCACCACCTAGGGATATAACCGCTATATCGGTGGTGCCTCCTCCAATATCCACTATCATATTACCATAAGGCCTGCTTATATCCAAGCCTGCACCAATTGCAGCTGCAATTGGCTCCTCTATAATATAGGTACGTCTGGCCCCTGCCTCATAGGAGGCATCTATAACTGCTCTTTTTTCAACCTCTGTTACTCCACTGGGTACACAAACAACCACACGGGGTTTACGTCCCAAACGCTTGGGTATAGCTTTTCTTAAAAAATATCTGAGCATCTCCTCTGTTAATTCATAATCTGAAATAACACCATCCTGAAGCGGCCTAAGAGCTACAATATTGCCCGGTGTTCTTCCCAGCATTCTACTGGCCTCAGACCCTACAGCCAGGATCTTCCTCCCCTTTATATCTATAGCTACAACAGATGGTTCCCTTAATACTACTCCTTTACCGCGTGCGTATATCAAAACACTGGAAGTTCCTAAATCTATACCGATGTCTCTGCTCCCAAACACCCTAATCGGTCCTTTCTTTGGTTTTTTCGAGTTTGTCTATATATCTCATATTTATCCAAGGATTACCTCTAAATTATACATATTCTATGTTTTCTGTCAAATTCCTCTTTAAATATTAAATTATTCTGCTTTTATTTTGCTAATCTCCGTTTGATTCTCCATCATCTTTGCCTTGTATTTATTTCTTGTGGCTCTTCCACCTCGGATATGGCGTTCGGCCTTGTTCTGTTCCAGAACCTTTTTAACCTCCATCCAGAGAGTGGGATTTATCTTGAGAAGCCTTTCGGACACGTCTTTATGAACGGTACTTTTGCTGACTTTAAACACCTTGGCGGCTTCCCTGACTGTAGCTCCTGTTTCGATGATATAGTTGGAAATCTCAATCACCCGTTCTTCAATATAATCCTTCAACTTTAACCCCCCTCAAGATATCCTTCCAGAAAACTTACAGTAATTTCAGTGGGTATATTTGATAAATATGCAGGATTTGAAGGATATAGAAGGGGATTTTTGGATTTAAAAACCGCCTTTTTATGGGCGGTTCTAAGTGGTAATATCAATAGCCATTATTCACATAGTTATTTTAAATAATTTTTTGGATCCACGCTTTGATCATTAAGGAGCACTTCAAAGTGTAAATGGGGACCGTCCAGTATCTCTGCACTGGCTGTGTTGCCTACCCCGCTAATTATCTGTCCCTTATCCACCTTTTGTCCTACCGTCACCATATTACCGGTGGACAGGTTTGCATAAAAGGTTTTAAGGCCATTCCCATGGTCTAGGGTTATGCAGATTCCCATAAGGGGATCTTCTGTAATCTCCTCCACAGTGCCGCCTAAGGCTGCTTTGACTTCGGTTCCTGTAGAAGCCTCAATATCTATCCCCGGATGAGTTCTCCATTCCTTTAAAGTTTTTGAATATACCAGTTCATCCATTGTATGTTCCTTTAAAACATTGCCCTGCACCGGGTATACCATAGTAGCCTTAGTACTACCAGCCTTGCTGGTCTGTTCTTGTTTTTTTGAGGCCTCTTCCTTCTTTGTATCCTCTGCCTTTGTATCTTCTTCCTTCTTAGGTGTATTGGAAGCCAGAGTTTCCTGGGTCTTTTCCTCTTCACTCTTTTCAGCCTCATCAACTTTTTCCGCCTGATTCTCGCTATCCTTTATCCTTATATCAATCTTATCCTTTTCTTCCTTCTGCTCTTTGTCCTTGCTGCCTGTTTGCGCCACCTGTCTTTGTTCTTGGGATTCTTCGGCAGCTTGTTCATTCTCCGCTAGCTCCTTGGGAGGCTGTTGATACCTGTCACTGGTCATATAGGCAGTAACTCCTATGATAACAATACACACAAATAAAATGATATAAAAACCCTGCTTGTCCAAAAAACGTACAATCTTTTCCCTGGTAAAAGTTTCTCTCAGTTTCCCCCTGGATTTATTGGATTTCATGTTCAAGATACCTCCTAAACCTTTACAAAATATGAAATAACATTCATAATTCTCCCCAAAAAAACAAAAAAAATACAGCCAACCCATGAAAATATCCAAATTTTTCTGGATGGCTGTAAGCTTTCCTAAGGTAATATTTGAATTTCTACTCCTGTATAGTAATGTTTAAGAATATCCCTGTAGTCTTTCCCCTCCCTGGCCATGGCATTTGCTCCTATCTGGCTCATGCCTACTCCATGGCCATATCCTGTAGTGTCAATATATACCTTGCCCTGGTCAAACCGGAAAGTAAAATCTGTAGAATTAAGTCCATAGAGGCTTCTAAACTCTGTGGCCTTGATCCTGGTATTACCTACCCTTAGATCCCTGACCCTCCCACTGTCAGTCCAGCTTAGTATCTCTATCTGCCTTTCTAAATTAGCTGCTGATAGGTCGCTATTTGGGTATTTTGAACGGAAAATCCTTATAAATTCATCGTAGGTAAAGGAAAAGGTCTCTCTATAACGGGGGGCGTCCTCCTCACCTGGACTTTCTACCACTTTATAATAAGGGAGGGAGGCTGAAAAAACCTCTGCTACATCTTCGGTCTTACCATTGCTGGTAGAGTAAAAAAATACCTCTATGGGTTTACCTTCATAGGTTATAATATACCCCCTGGTTTCCTGTACCGCCTGCTGTATTCTTTTCCTATTCTCTTCATACTTGTCTCCCCAGTTCTTTCTCTGCTGAGATTCAGGAATCCAGGCCTGACAGTGATTAAACTGGCTGCATACATCAGCCCCTTTATGCTTAGTACAACCGCTGCCTCCCTTTGAGCGCAACTTTCTGGCAGCTAGAGTTCTGGCTGCAACCGCCTGAGCCTTTAGTGCCTCCATTTCAAAGGCGGAGGGCATTTCCGCCGCCACTACCCCCACAACATATTCTTCCATTGGCATGGACTCTAAGGTCTTGGTATAGTGGTTATATAAGGTTATGGTGGGTTCCTGGTAGTTTATGTGGCTCTCCTTTACCTCTATTCTATCCCCTTCATGATAGCTGTTCACATGAGGCGGGGGTGCATCAGGACTTCTTTTAGAAAATATGAGGACCAGTAGGGAGGGTAGAATGAGTATAATTAAAATAATAAGTATAATCACATCAATCCATCGTTTCATAGGATCTCGCCTTCCGTATCTCATACTAAAACTTAATGCTTAAATTTATGGTACATTATTTAGGTTATGATGGAGGATTAAGCTTTAGAACTGGAATTAACGGATTATATAAGGCTTTTGATCCTTTATCCTTTAGTATAATAAGTCATTTACTTATCAATATCCGTTAGATGGATTCTTTTTATGTTAGCACCAAGCTTGGCGAGTTTTTCCTCTATCCTATAGTAGCCCCTGTCTATGTGATATATGTTGGATATTTCAGTTTGCCCATGCGCTATAAGACCTGCCAGTACCAAGGCTGCACCTGCCCTAAGATCCGTGGCTTTAACGCTGGTGCCGGTAAGATGGCTCACCCCTTCTACTATGGCGCTTCTTCCTTCAATTTTGATATTGGCACCTAATCTTTTCAGTTCATTTACATGCATAAACCTGTTTTCAAATACCGTTTCAGTAATAATACTGGTGCCCGGGGCTGTGGTAACCATGGCCATCATTTGAGCCTGCATATCGGTAGGAAAACCAGGATAGGGCAAGGTCTTTATATCTATGGGATTTATTCTATCTGGTCCAATTACCCTGACACCCTCCCCTTCATCTATAATGACAGCTCCAGCTTCCTTTAGCTTGGCTTCAATGGGCTTTAGATGATCTATCAAGGCATTTTCCAGTAGTACATTGCCCTTTGTCATAGCAGCGGCCACCATAAAGGTGCCTGCCTCGATTCTATCGGGTATAACCCCATGGACTGCCCCGTGTAATCTGTCCACCCCTTCTATTCTAATGGTGCCGGTCCCTGCACCCCTTACATTGCCACCCATGGCATTTATAAAGTTGGAAAGATCCACTATCTCCGGCTCTTCTGCAGCGTTTTCTATAATGGTTTGCCCTCTGGCCAAGGCAGCTGCCATCATTATATTCTCCGTTGCACCCACACTGGGAAAATCCAGGTATATCTTGCTGCCCACCAGTTTGTCAGCCTTTGCCTCTATATAACCATAGCCTAAGGTAATGTCTGCGCCCAGCGCAGAAAAACCTTTTAGATGAAGGTCAATAGGCCGGCTGCCAATGGCACAGCCGCCTGGCATGGATATTTTGGCATGACCATGACGGGCCAATAAAGGCCCCATAACCAGAAAAGAAGCCCTCATCTTTCTTGTAAGCTCATAGGGGGCTTCACCCTTATAGGTATTACTATTATCAATGATTACGGTATTATTGCTAATCTTTACATGAGATCCAAAACACCTAAGTACCTGACAGGCAACATAAACATCCTCTAATAGGGGTACATCCTCCAAAATACATCTTTCTTCGGTCAGCAAAGAAGCCGCCATAATTGGCAGGACCGAATTCTTTGCACCATCAATTTTTACCCTTCCTACCAGGGGCGGGCTTTGGCGAACTATAAGTTTTGACACAATTATCCACCTCATGTCCTATGGATTTGCTTTAATTCTTTGCATAATATATCAATATTCTATTGTTATAAGGGGAGTACCTGTCCACAAGTAGGTCTTTCCTTCGTATTCGCTGTATCTGGATGCTATCTGAAAATTAATACTTTCAATGGGAGGGATATCTATAACAGGAGAATGTCCGGCCAGGCTTATTAGCCTGTCATCTTCCATAGTCTGGGTAACCCTTCCATCTATTTCAGTTACTAGTCCATTTAGGATGGATCTTATCTGCTGGGTATCCAGTCTCCCATCGAAGATTCCTACATGAGTAGTCGAAACATGGGGAAGTGTCTCAATGCTGAAAAAATAATCGTTAATTTTACTTACAAGTTCCTGAGTGCCTATAAAATGCTGATCGTTAAAAAGATTTATGACAATATGAGTTTGTTTGCTGCTAGTTATAATTATATCATACTTTAGATATTTTTGGTCCCTTGCCCTTATATTTACCTGTTTCAGATGAGAATTACAATTGGTTGATATATCCAAATCTACCAAATTAAAAAATTCACAAGCCTCTTTGCCCATGCTTTTTAAATCATCAATAGTTGTATTGCCTAAATCTGTAACTGTCCAGGCATTAATATGAGTCTGAGTCCATTGGCATTTGGCAGCTTTAAACAATGTATCTATATCCATCTTTTCATAGCTTGCTGCCAGGGCTTTGTTGATATAAAGACATATACATAAAAATACAACTATAACTCCAAAAAACCAAGACTTTTTATTTATAACCATCCCTATCAGCTCCAGTTTAAATTGTCCCCATATCTGGATTATTGCCGGATTAAAATCATTCTATACCCCTTGTAAACCAAGAAATAAGTTAAGAAATTAACAATTATTGTATATAGGAAATGTTGGTGATAGAATACTAACTAAAGGAGTGAGTGCCTATGTCAAGACCCAGAAAAAAGCGCAGGGTTCGCTTTGTCCCCAAAATCAGGTACTTTGTTCCCCATAAAGTTCCAGAAGGCCTGATTAAGGAAAATGTACTAAAAATCGAAGAATTGGAGGCACTGCGCCTTCGAGATATCGAAGGCCTGGATCAGGAGAATTGTGCTATTAAGATGAACATTTCCCGCCAGACCTATCAGAGGGTTCTTTCTGAGGCTAGAAGAAAAATTGTTGACAGCCTGATAAATGGAAAAGCCATACGCATTGAAGGCGGCAATTTTGACTTGCATTTTGGAAAGGTTTTGTGTACAGAGTGTAACAATAACTGGTTTGAAAGCTATGATAATTTTATAAAGATTGGTAGGGGTAATTTTAAGTGTCCCAACTGTAAATCCAATAGAATTATATGCCTTGATAAAAAAGGCTATAAATACTGTAAAAACCGTAAATGCAGAAATTGTTGCCAGAATTATAACTATCAACAAAGCTCGGATTAAACATCAATCCGAGCTTTTTGCACTTCTTTCTTCTATCATATCTTTAACCTTCATGAGACGGGTTCGGCTTGCCCTTTCATCTTCATCCATTTTCATGGCTATATATTTAATGGTTTCCTCCATCTGGGGAATCATAATGTGTTCCAAAGCATTGACCCTGCGTCTGGTCTTTTCTATCTCATCGGCTAACATCTGACAGGTTTTTTCTATCTCTGCCAGTTCCAGCATACGAGGCAGAATGCCTGACAGGGTAATTATGGAGTCATCCAGCTCTGCAGAAGTAGAGGCAAAGCCATAGGGATAAGGGGATAAGCCTTCTTGACTCTTCTCCTCATAGTCAATTTTGGGTACATCTACGCTCATAACATTCTGTTTACTAACCTTTAACTCCACCTGCCGGGTGGGATACATTACTGCTTCCTCCAGCACCTCAGTGGACATGACCGCCCTGGCCATGAGAAAATCTCCTAAAGCCTGGGTAAGTTCCTTCTCTACCTGCTCCCTCAGTTCCTTATTCCTTCTGACCAGTTCAATAAAGCGTCTTACCATCTCATCCCGTTTGTCCTTAAGGAGCTTATGGCCGCGAACGGCGATTGCCAAGCGTTTTTTCAGACGGCTAAGCTCCATACGGTTGGGATTGACTCTCATGACAGCCATGGCCTATTCATCCCCTTCTTGACTGGTGGGCAGATATTTATCAATATACTCATCCCTAATACGCCTTAGCTCTACTCTGGGCAGGATGGTTAACAGCTCCCACCCTAATTCCAGGGTTTCTTCTATTGAACGGTTGGTTTCATACCCCTGGGAAACATACCGTCTTTCAAACTCATCGGCAAACTGGGCATATAGCTTGTCTACATCGCTTAGTGCTGCATCTCCGAGAACTGCAGCCAGTTCCTTGGCCTCTTTACCCCTGGCATAGGCAGCAAAAAGCTGGTTCATGGTGTCTGCATGATCTTCCCGGGTTTTACCCTCACCTATTCCCTTATCCTTAAGCCTGGACAGGGAGGGCAAAACATCTATGGGGGGTGTGATTCCCTTTCCATGAAGTTCCCTGCTTAGTATAATCTGTCCTTCGGTAATGTAGCCTGTCAGGTCAGGGATGGGATGGGTTTTATCATCCTCTGGCATGGTAAGTATAGGAATCTGGGTGATGGAACCCTCTCTCCCTCTTATCCTTCCAGCCCTTTCATACATGGTAGCAAGGTCGGTATACATGTAGCCAGGATATCCGCGCCGGCCTGGGACTTCCTTCCTCGCTGCAGAGATTTCTCTTAGAGCCTCGGCATAATTGGTTATATCCGTTAAGATAACCAGTACATGCATTCCCAAATCAAAGGCCAAGTATTCGGCAGCTGTCAGAGCCATACGGGGGGTGGCAATACGCTCGATTGCCGGATCGTTGGCCAGATTCATAAACAATACAGTCCGCTCAATAGCCCCGGTCCTTCTAAAATCGGAGATAAAGAAGTCCGCCTCTTCAAAGGTAATACCTATAGCAGCAAAGACAACGGCAAACCTGCTCTCGCCCCCTAGTACCTTGGCCTGGCGAGCTATCTGAGCCGCCAGCTGAGCGTGGGGCAACCCCGAACCTGAAAATACAGGTAGTTTTTGTCCACGGACCAGGGTATTAAGTCCGTCGATTGCAGATATACCTGTCTGGATAAATTCCGATGGATAGTCCCTGGCAGCCGGGTTTATGGGCTCACCTTCTATATCCAGCCTTTTTTCAGCAATGATATTTGGTCCTCCGTCTATGGGTCTGCCCATTCCGTCAAATACACGCCCTAGAATATCAGGGGATACAGCCAGTTCTATGCTCCTGCCCAGGAACCTTGCCTTGCTGGTGGATATCTGAAGACCCTGGGTTCCTTCAAAAAGCTGAACCACTGCCTTATCTCCGTCCACCTCCAGAACACGGCCCATTCGGATTTCACCGTTTTGCTGCTCTATCTCTACCAGTTCATAGTAGGTAGCGCCCTCTACCCCTTCAACAAGGATCAAGGGACCTACAACCTCTGTTATAGATTTATATTCTTTAAGCATATTCAAATCCTCCCTCTGATATCAGGGATGACATCTGTTCCCGCAATTCTTTAATGATCTCATCCAGAACTTCTATCTCATCTTCGGAAGTATATTTAGCACGGCCTATTCTCTCCCTGACGGGCAGGTTTATAATCTCACTAAATTCTGCCCCGGCATCCAAAGCTCTTTGACCTAGATGATGGAACTCCAGAATAAGTTTCAGCATCTTGAACTGCTTATTTAAGGAGGTATAGGTATCTACTTCATGGAAGGCATTCTGGTGAAGGTAGTCTTCCCTTATGGATCTGGCCGTTTCCAGAATCAGCCTGTCCTTTAAGGAAAGGGCATCGATTCCTACCAGCCTTACAATCTCCTCTAACTCCGATTCCTCAAGAAGCAGTCTCATGGCCTCATCCCTTAGCTGATTCCATTCTTCAGAAATCTCATCCCTCATCCACTGGCTTAACCTGTCTAAATAGAGGGAATAGCTCTCCAGCCAGTTGATGGCAGGGAAATGTCTGCTATAGGCCAGCTGGGCATCCAGTCTCCAGAATACCTTAACTATACGAAGGGTGGCCTGGGTAACAGGCTCGGAAATATCTCCACCAGGAGGTGAAACAGCACCTATGGCGCTAATGGCACCTTCTCTTTCATCAGAACCTAAGCATATTACCCTGCCCGCCCGCTCATAGAACTCAGCCAGTCGGGAACTTAAGTAAGCAGGGTAGCCTTCCTCACCGGGCATTTCTTCCAGTCGACCGGACATTTCCCGAAGGGCCTCTGCCCACCTGGAAGTTGAATCAGCCATTATGGCTACACTATAGCCCATATCCCTGAAATACTCAGCTATGGTTATACCTGTATATATAGACGCCTCACGGGCAGCAACAGGCATATCGGAAGTATTGGCGATTAATACTACCCTCTCCATTAAGGGCCGCCCGGACACGGGATCCACCAGTTCAGGAAATTCCATCAAAACGTCGGTCATCTCATTGCCCCGCTCGCCGTAGCCCACATATACCACTATATCTGCATCGGCCCACTTGGCCAGCTGATGCTGTACCACGGTCTTGCCGCTGCCAAAAGGTCCGGGAATGGCAGCCACTCCGCCCTTTGCTACAGGGAAAAAGGTATCTATTACCCTTTGTCCCGTTATAAGGGGGATATTAGGCGGCAGTTTTTCCTTATACTTTCTTCCTATACGGACAGGGGTCTTTTGCATCATGGGTACTTCTATCACCTGTCCCTGGGAATTTTTTATACGGGCAATAGGCTGGACTATATTGGCCATGCCCTCATGTATCCATTCAACGGTTCCCCCTACCCCTTCAGGAACCATGATTCTATGCTCTACAACAGGAGTTTCCTGTACCGTTCCTATTATATCACCAGGGGCTACTGCATCCCCTTCTTTAACCTTGGGAACAAAATCCCATAGTTTTTCATAATCCAAGGATGGAACCTCTACACCTCTTGCGATGCGATCCCCTATTCTTTCACGAATAGAGGTCAGAGGCCTCTGAATTCCATCGAATATGGACTCTATAAGACCTGGACCCAGTTCAACGCTTAAGGGTTCACCAGTAGACTCCACAGGTTCACCCGGTCCAAGGCCAGCAGTTTCTTCATATACCTGAATAGACGCCCTGTCACCGCGAAGCTCTATGATCTCGCCAATGAGACGCCCATGACCCACACGTACCACGTCAAACATCTTGGCATCGGCCATACCTTCAGCGATAACAAGGGGGCCTGATACTTTTACGATCCTGCCTTGCATCGATTATCTACCCTCTTTCTTTGAGTCGACTAAATATCTTAATATCTCATTCATTCCCAAACAGGATATCAGCTCCTAAAGCCTTTTCCACACTTTTTTTGATCTCCTGTATTCCCAGTCCTGTACTGCCCTGATTGCTAGGAATAAGTATTATGGCAGGGAAGGGAACGCTCTTGTACCTGTCCACGGTTTCTTTAATCTCTCTCGCCACTTGCTCTGTCAAAAATATGACTGCAAAGTTTTCCTTAGCCAGCCTATTGATAAGGCGGGAGGCCTGTTCAGGCTGGGTAACAGGGAAAACAGACAGACCCAGGGCCTTAAAGCCTAAAATGGAATCCCTGTCCCCCACCACTCCTATTTTATACATATACATCACGCAACCTTTCCCGTATAATTGGGGAAGGTAGGTTGTTGATTTTTCCTACCATAATTATCCGGATGATTCTTATCTCATTTTCCTTCGCCAGTAGATAACCAATAATGGGCTCCAAACCAAGTGGATTCCACCTAGAAGCCTTTACAAACTTTAATAAAAAATCATCCATTAAACGCTCATATGTAGATAGGGATCCTGTATTAAGGTAAGCCTCTACTCCCTGCTCTACTACTTTAGTATATTTCTGTGATGATAACCTGTCTGCAATATGCTCAACCGGCTCCTCCATCATCTCAAAAAAGAAATCCTCTCCCAGCTGGCTGCCAGGCAATAACAGCCCTTTTAAGAATTCAAAGGGCTGGTTTATCTTTTTAACCCTTAAAAAGGTTCTAATATTAATAAGGTCAGCCTGCAAAGTAAAGTATTCAAGGACAAAATTATTATTCTTTTCTCTGCAAACATTAAATATATGCCTATACATTGCCCTATCCAGTATTGCGGCTATCTTCTGGGGATCTACCCTAAAGGTCATGACCTGGTTAACTTCCTCTATAGTTTCTCTAATATAGTCTGGAAGCTTGGTATAATCCTCTTCCTCGATAGCTTCCTTTAATACATTCAGAGGCAGGGTTCCCCCGGTTTCTATTAAAGGCTCATCTTCCTCCCTGTCCAGATATCGTGCTTTTAGCAGCACTTTTAAGTTGTGGAAATCATATTTTACAAAGAACAGGTTGGTAATCTCTGGATCTGGTGACATGGTCTGAAAGAAATCGTACATTCTATGTATTTCCTTGGCTAACATCTTTTCATAGTCATGGGGCTGGTCCAGCTCAGAAACGCTGGCAGCATACTCGGTTTCTGATAGCACCTTTAAGGCTTCTGAAGCCGAAGGCGCTTCTACCATGCGCTCCACCCTATCCCGGCTTAGCAGCTTGTTCTCCAGGGCAAAAATATGAGCAGCCGCATATGCAGTACTTGGCCTAGGCATTTTATCACCCTTCCTTCCCAAACAAGATCTCCGCCAGCCTGGCTTCCAGATGGTTACGACTCATCCTAAGAATTGCACCAAAGGTGTTGTTGATTTCCATCCCTCCAGACCTGAGTATAAATCCACCTTCAAAATTCTCTCTTTCAGGGGATAGCTTAAGTTCCCCACTTTTTCCCTGTTCTATAAGAGCTTGGTTTACCTGATCTATAAGGCTTTGATCTAACCTGTCCTTATCAGCTGTAGAAAAGATTACTTCCTCATGACCCTGAGCAGATTCCAGCAGCATACCGAATATTATTTTGCAATACTCTTCTTTTGGCATATCCATGATAGCCTGCTTGGCTTTTTCCATAGCCTCATCTATCATATGCTGCTTTGCAGCTAAAATCTCTTTCCTCATTTCCAGCTCAGCAGCACTTAGCATCCTGCGCCTTCTCTCCTGAGCCTTTGCCATATTTTCCTCATGAAGTTTCTGGTTGTTCTTCTCTACCTCTTCAATCCTTTTATCCTTTATAGAGCGAGCCCTTTGTTTTGCCTCTTCAATAATACGGGCAGCTTCTGCCTGTGCATCGTCCAAAATTCTCTGACTAATCCTATCGATTCCATCCATTGGCTCACACTCCTAATACAATTAAATTTTAATGACCCTCTGTTACCTCTCTCTTAGATTTGAATTCCGTTAATCATCAAAATAGATGCCAGGAGAGCTAAAACAGCGTAGGTTTCTACCATAACGGTCATGGTAAGACCTTTACCTGCGGTCTCTCCTCTTTTAGCTACCATAGCAATGGCTGCTGATGCAGTCTTACCCTGCCAGATAGCTGAAAGAAGTCCCAAGATGGCGATAGGCATACAAGCGGCAAAGAGCTGCCATCCCTGAGCAGTTGTAAGATCTGCAGGTGAACCGCCCAGTAAACCAATCTTACCCATAAGGATAAAGGCAATAAGCATACCATAAATTCCCTGGGTTCCGGGAAGTGCCTGTAGTAACAGAACTGAACCGAACTTGTCGGGATCCTCAGCAACAACCCCTGCTGCACTTTGTCCTGCAGTAGCTACCCCTAAAACTGAACCTATTCCTGCTAAAATTACCGCTAATGCTCCTCCAGAAATTGCTAATACATGTCCTAATTCCATGAAAAATACCTCCTCATAAATTTATGATATTAAATATAATGTTAGTTATTAATATCGGTATATTTTGTTCTTATCCTTAAAGGTCTGAAGGCTTTGCCTCCACCCTCAAAGAACTTGCCATAGAATTCAATATATTGGAGTCGACTGGAATGTACAAAAGCACCTAATAAGTTTATAACTATATTAAAGCCGTGTCCTACTATCAATATAGCTGCTGCAAGTATCCAACCGTACCATTTTGCACCTACCATAGCTCCCAGCTGATTCATAACCG
This sequence comes from Clostridiales bacterium, assembly GCA_012735575.1. Classification (GTDB taxonomy): domain Bacteria; phylum Bacillota; class Clostridia; order Caldicoprobacterales; family UBA3941; genus JAAYGY01. The sequence continues at coordinate 33,914 of JAAYGY010000101.1, read as the reverse complement.
TTCCTATAACCCCGGTGGTAAGCCCTAGGGCAAAGAGCCTTGAATAGGAAAGGACATCGCTTAAAAATCCGGTAACATCATATAGGCTGAGTGCTCCTGAGAAGAATTTAGCAAAAATATTTTTCTTATCCCTTCCCTGGGTAAGTACAAGGCCTACGGCGCCTGCTATGGTCATAATCTTGCCTGCCTGAGTAAGGGCTTGTCCTAAACCGGCCATACCGCCAATAAGCCATAGTATTATACCTATATAAAATACATACCATAGCCCCTGATCAAAGATTGCATCCAAAATGCGCCCTTCTTTAATGTTGGCATAGGCTTTGACACCCATTCCTGCAAAGACATGAATAACACCGCAGGCAAAACAGAAAGCCAGCATCTTTATAGGTTCTTCCGAGGGATTGAACCATATTGGATTAATTCCAAAAAGGGTACCTGCATCTCCAAACCATCCTCCAAATATTGCACCCCAAATAAAGGTAAAGATACTCCCTATTAAAATTACACCAGCTAATTTTTTGGTATCCCCTTTTGGTTTCATCTTTTTAATAAAGAAGTAGGCGGCTATAGTCATAATTATGCCATATCCAGCATCGCCCATCATTATACCAAAGAACATGGCATAAAAAGGTGCCATTACGGTGTTGGGATCCAGTTCTCTGGGATTGGGCGTACTATAAAGATCCGTCACCATCTCAAAGGGTGTTATAAAGGGATGATTTTCCAGGGCTACAGGGAAATCTTCATCAGGATCAGGGTCTTCCAGCTTTATGTATATATCCTTTACCCTATCCCTTAGGGTCTGGCTAAACTTTTCAGCCTCTTTAGCCGGCACCCATCCTCTTAGTACAAAGGTATGATGGGTCTCAATCAGGTTATGTACTGCCTGTTGCCGGTCTATTTCCACCAGTAAAGCATCGTATAATAATTCCAAATCGCGTCGTACATTAGATAAGTCAGTAATTTCTTTGATTATTTGGTCCCTGGTTTTTTGTGCTTTGTTTAATTTCTCTTTTGTCTGATTTATTATCTGTTTTGGTCTATCTTCAAAACCTGCAAAGTTTGATGTGCTAAAGGCAAATTCCTTAAATACCTGGGACACTTCTTCTTCAATAGATTTGTGATATACTACAAAGAAACAGGTTTCATCTCTGGTCTGACCTAACTGCTGGATAAAAATAAGGTCATTGCCCATATCATGGATAGCATCTAAAAATCTTTGAACTGAACTGCTACTGATTGTACCAGCAAGAACGCGGGTGGTAAGGGTATCCTCTAATTGACTTAGAGGAATATCCAGTTTCTCCCAAGGTTCCATTTGCATTATAGTATTATTAAGTCTCGTCTCATTAAGGCTTATTTCATTTAAACTATCTTCCAACCTTCTCAGCTCCGACACAACTGCAAGGATTTCATTACGGGAATCAAAGACGCGAGCAAGCTCCTGGGTATCCACCTGAGGTTTGGTGTCAAAGAGTCCTGATTTTACCGGGTTATATTGATTCATAAGGTCCAGACCAAACTCTACCTGGGATAATTGAGATTGTATCTCTTCCAAAGCCGCCAAATCCTGACTCTTGCCAAGCTCTAAAATGGCGTCCTCTCCCTCGGCACCACCCTGCTCCTCAAAGCTGGATACTTCAAGGTTACCCAGGGATTGAATGGTCTTTAGAATATTATCCTTATCCTTCTGAATCCCGATTAAGGTGACCTTTTTCATATCAATTACGGCCATAGTCTTTCACAATCCTTCCTAGCACAAATGATACCGCTTCATCAAGATTGCTCTGAGCTTTGGCCCTAAGTTCTGATATTTTGGCCTTGTTCTCTTCCTTAAGGGCTTCTATTTCCTTAGCAGCCTGAGCCTGGGCCTCCACCATTAGCCCCTTTCCCTTATCCAAAGTTTCCTTAAGCAGCTGGCCGGCTAACTCTTCAGCTTCCTGTTGGGCTTTACTGACAATATTTCGAGCCTCCAAAACAGCCTGATCACGAATCTCCTGGGCTTTTTTCTCAGCCTCTTTTATCTGCTTAATTACATCCATGGAAGACATTTATTACCACCGCCTAAACATTTATTTAGTCCCAAACAGCCTATCTCCCGCATCTCCCAAGCCTGGTACAATATATCCATGCTCATTTAGGCACTTGTCCAATGCAGCTATAAAGATATCTACATCTGGATGATCTTTTTGTATTCTTTCAACGCCTTCCGGTGCTGCCACCAGACATACTAATTTTATCTGCTTAACCCCACGCTTTTTAAGGAAAGTGATAGCTGCAGAGGCAGACCCTCCTGTAGCCAGCATAGGATCTACTACGATTAGCTCCCTTTCCTCTACGTCCATGGGGAGTTTGCAATAATACTCCACAGGCTCTAAAGTCTCTGGATCACGATACAGTCCCACATGACCCACCTTGGCAGCAGGAATAAGCTTTAGCATTCCGTCCACCATACCCAGTCCTGCCCTTAAAATAGGTACAATAGCTACTTTTTTACCGGATATAACCTTGGCCTTAGTAGGACCGATAGGGGTTTCGATCTCAACTTCCTCAAGAGGAAGATCACGGGTTACCTCGTATCCCATCAGAAGTGATAGTTCCTCTACCAGTTCCCGGAACTCTTTGGAACCTGTGCTTTTATTTCTTATTAAAGTCAGTTTATGTTGAATCAGTGGATGGTCAATTATCTTTACATTTCCCATGCTTGATTCCCTCCTTCTTTATTGGTTGTTAATATTTTTATACTTTCTGCACCTGCAATAAAGGCTTTGCTTGCCATTCCAATAAATAACCCTGTTTCAATAACCCCAGGTATTGAAAGAAGGAGGTTATTTATTTGGGGCAGGGTTTGGGGCTGCTTAAAATACAGGTCTATAATAAAATTCCCATTGTCAGATATTACCGGGCCATCCTTTTTGACTGCCATCCTGATCCTGGGATCAGCGCCTATAGCTTTGGTCCTTCTCAGTACCAAACTCATAGCCTCCGGTATAACTTCAATGGGAATAGGAAATTTCAAACCCAAGTGATCAACCAGCTTGGATTCATCTCCAATCAATATAAATTGTTGAGCCATGGCGGCTACAATCTTTTCTATGGTATGCGCAGCTCCTCCGCCTTTTATTGCATTTAAGGAATGGTCAATCTCGTCGGCGCCATCAACAGCTAAGTCTACCTGGTCTGTCATTCCGACGTCTAATACCGGTATTCCTAAATGGTAGCATAAGATTTTTGACTGATGGGAGGTGGTGATTCCTTTGATGTTCAGGTCTTCTCCTTTTACTCTTCTGCCAAGTTCCCTAATAAAAAATTCTACGGTAGAACCGGTACCTATACCTACCGTCATACCATTTTGGACTAGGTTGGCAGCAGCAAGGCCTACTTTTTCCTTTAGCTCCAAATTGTAAGAGCCCGCCTTCAAAGAATTTCACCTCCAAACATCTTTATCTATTATACCCGTAAAATAAAGCTTGTGCAACCTTATTCGACAAGGTTTTATTGTCTATTATTTAACGAGTTTTTCTATTAAAATGTCCAAAGCCCTCTTTATTTGAGCGGCACATTTGCGGTATACTTCAACAGAGCCTCCGAATGGATCTTCAATGTCTAAACCGGCCTGATCTTGCTGACCATCATGGGCGTATTCAATCAGGGTATAAACCTTATCCCTGGCTCCGGGATTCATAATTAAAACCATATCCCTGTGCCTTTGGGTCATGGTGAGTATGAGATCAGCCTCACTAATGAGCTCTGCTGTAAGTTGAGTAGCACTGTGAAAGGCCAGGTCAATCCCCAGCTCCTCCATAGCCCGAATAGCATTGGGGCTTGCCTTGTCTCCATCCCTGGCTGCCACCCCTGCTGACATAACCTTTATATCCTTTAGTTTATCGGGATAATGCTTTTTTATCATGTCCTTAAACAAGGCCTCTGCCATGCTGCTTCTGCAAGTATTGCCAGTACATACAAATAGAATTTGCATTTTATCAACTCCCTATTAAGTTTAGCTGCTAACATTAATGACATGAAATCCCGCTGCCCTAATCATCCGATTCATAACGGCTAAACCTTCATCTTTTTCCTCTACCCACTCAGCTAGAATTACATCTACACCTATGTGGTCAAACCCCCTTAAAGAATTAAAAAGACTTGAGGCTATAGAGGCAGGTGCTTTACGGCTGCCCAGGCTGATTAAATGTCCCTTCTTGTATTTGTCCATGGTTTCATCTGTTGCCAATATACCCACTTTTTTTCCTTTAGAAACATATTCCTCTGCCCGTCTATTGATTTCTGCAGCCATGGCATCCAGGTTTGTACCCCTGTAAATTATAACCTTTGCCTTTGGTGCATAATGAGTGTACTTCATCCCCGGAGATTTAGGCGACTGTCCCTTTGTTAAAGGCTTTAAAACTGTTTCATCCACTCTGACATCCTCTAAAATGGGTCTTAACATCTCCAGGGTAATTCCTCCCGGCCTTAAAATCGTGGGAACTTCACCGCTCATATCCAGTACAGTTGATTCAATACCCACCTGACAGGGAACTATCCCGTCCAGGATCATTGGAATAATATTGGATAAATCTTCTATTACATGCTGAGCAGTGGTGGGACTGGGCTTGCCCGAACGATTGGCGCTGGGTGCAGCAATAGGCACACCGGCCTTATCTATAAGAGCCAGGGCAATGGGATGGTTGGGCATACGAAGTGCCACCGTTGACAGACCAGCAGTGGTTTCGTCAGGCACTATTTGAGCTTTTTTTAATATAATGGTAAGAGGACCCGGCCAAAAAGTATCAATCAGGGTATAGACCCTGGCCGGTACCTCCAACACCAAGGGCTCTATATCCTCTTTCTTTGAAACATGTACTATCAGGGGATTATCATTAGGCCTTCCCTTGGCTTCAAATATTCTATTGACTGCTTGTCCATCCAAGGCATTTGCACCAAGTCCATATACGGTTTCCGTTGGAAAAGCTACTAACTGCCCCTGTCTTATTAAGGCAGCAGCTTCCTCTATTGCTTTATCATCCTTTTGTATATCTTCAATTATGTAAACCTTTGTTTTCAAAGTAACTTACTCCTTTAACTTGCCGGAAATATGTCAAAGTGTTGATGTTATAAGAATTCCTGCTATAACACCTGTAATCAAACCCAGGCTGGAAATTTTGCCCTGATACAGTTCTCTGGATTCTGGTATAAGCTCATTGCAGGTAATATATAGCATGGCTCCACCTGCAAATCCCAAACATATTGAGATGAGTATAGGAGAAATTTCCCCCAGCATATATCCTATCATTGCTCCTATCCCTGTAGGAATACCAGCAATAACAGCTGCTATAAAAGCCTTAAGGGGACCGGCGCCTCCTATTATCATGGGCGTAACCATGGCCACTCCTTCAGGCACATCATGAAGAGCTATTACAAGGGCCAGCTCCCAACCATAGGAGGTTCTGGCAGTAAAACCTGAACCAATGGCCAAACCTTCTGGAAGATTGTGCAGTGCTATACTAATACCTAACAAAATTCCTGTTTGCATATATTTATTGGATGAATATCTTGTCCTGTTTCTGTTTCTGTAGCTGCTTATCAGCTCTTCGCAAAAGATAATAGCAGCCACTCCTAACACTACACCTAATAAGCCATGGAACAAACTCCCAATCTCAAAGGCTTCCGGCAGAAGGTCAAAACATACCACTGCCATCATAAGCCCCGATGAGAAGCCTAGAAGTACACTTAAAAACCTTTTCCCCGGCTTATCCAGTATAAAAGCCATGGCCCCACCAATACCCGTTCCAACTATCCCTGCACTTGCACCCACAAGAGAACTATACAAAAAATTAGCCAAGATCATACCTCCAAATACACCTATTGTCAAATCTGTGACAAACTTTCACTAAAGCTTTGCTATAACTAAAATTTCACTATTAGAGTATATTCTAAAAGATTCAAAGGTATGTTTTTATAATGGCTATTGATAGCTCATTATTAGTGTAGGTTGTTCACTTATCAATAGCCATTACCATTTTACTCATCGGTATTCTTTAGGCTTTCAGCCTGGGATGTGGTAATAAGGGCATCGATCATTTCATCAAGATCCCCGTCCAAAAACTCATCCAGCTTGTATAATGTTAATCCAATCCTGTGATCAGTTACCCTACCCTGAGGGAAGTTGTAGGTACGGATCCGCTCGCTTCTGTCACCAGTACCCACTTGATTCTTTCTAGCCTCTGTATATTTAGCTTCCTCCTCCTGCCTTGCCATATCCAAAAGCCTTGCACTTAAGATTTTCATGGCCTTTTCCCTGTTCTTAAGCTGGGACCTTTCATCCTGACAGCTAACTACAAGACCTGTAGGCAAGTGGGTAATTCTAACCGCTGAGTCGGTGGTATTAACGCTCTGGCCTCCATGACCTGAAGACCTGAACACATCAATCCTTAAATCGTTGGGATTAATTTCAATATCCACTTCCTCTGCCTCTGGAAGGACAGCAACTGTAGCAGTGGAGGTATGAATTCTGCCTCCTGATTCAGTAGTAGGTACCCTCTGAACCCTGTGAACTCCACTTTCAAACTTCAATCGACTATAGGCACCCTCTCCTTCTATCATAAAAAAGAGTTCCTTTACTCCACCTATATCGGTAAAACTGGCGCTAAGCACTTCAACCTTCCAGCCTTGACGCTCTGCATACCGGGTGTACATTCTATAAAGGTCAGCACCAAATAGAGCTGCCTCTTCTCCACCGGCACCACTTCTGATTTCTACAATTACGTTTTTCTTGTCATTAGGATCGCTGGGTATTAAGAGTATCTTTAACCGTCCTTCCAGTTCCTCTTTCCTGGGAGTTAATTCTGCTAACTCTTGATCCAGCATTTCTTTAAATTCCGGATCCGGCTTATCCTGCAGCATTTCTTGAATTTCTTCTATTTCCTCCAGTATATTGCGGTATTCTCTATACACAGTAACAATTTCTTCTATCTCAGCATGCTCTTTTACAAGCTTTTTCCATTCCTGCTGATTGTTAATAATTTCAGGATCAGCTATAGCTTTATTTAACTCTTCATATCTTTCCTCAATAAAGTCCAATTTATCTAACATTTCTCTACTCCTTTCATCCTGGCTACCACTACACGGTTGTATCCACTTAAGTCCTTTATAAATTCAATATTATGATAACAGCCTTGATCTCTTAGGATATCCCCTACCTGATGGGCCTGGTTATAGCCCACTTCTACCGCCCACAAACCATCATCATACAAAAATTTGGGTGCCTCCTTGGCCAATCTTCTGTAGTAATCCAGGCCTTCTCTACCCCCATCCAAAGCCTTAAGGGGTTCATAATCCTTGACCTGAACTTCTAGCTCCTCTATATCAGCTGTTGGTATATAGGGGGGATTGGACACCATTATATGAAACTTTAAATTATCCTCTTTGTCCTTTAGGGGGTAAAATAGATCTCCTTGAATAAACTCTATCCTGTCACCTACTCCATGGGCGGTTCCATTTTTCTTGGCCACCAAGAGAGCCTGATCATCAATATCTATGGCTGTTACCTTACAATTCTCAATATATTTAGCCAGACTGACAGCTATGGCTCCGCTGCCAGTGCCCATATCCAGGATTTTAAAGAAGTGATCTCCCACATTCTTACAGTAATTAATAACATACTCTACCAACACCTCTGTATCTGGTCTGGGAATCAGTACATTCTCATTTACATAGAACTTTAAGCCCATAAACTCCCTATAACCTATTATATAATGGATAGGGGTGCGCTGTACTCTCATTTTCACCATGTTAAAGTAATCTTGGATCTGTTGAGGGGACAAAACTCTTTCCCTATCCAGATATAGGTAGGTTCTTTCACAACCCATCAGATGGGCCATCAACATTCCAGCCTCCAGCTGGCCAGACTCAATACCTGCCTCATCCAACTGGGTTTGGGCTTTTTTCATGGCTTTGATTATATTCAAGGGCAACAACTTCCTCCTGCTCTTCAATTGTATCCATAGCCGCTAAAAAAGCGCATATGGCTACTTCCAGCTGCTCATCATCGGGCTCTTTGGTGGTCAGCTTTTGCAGCATCAAACCTGGGTACATTATTATATTGACCCATTTAGACTCACTGGAGCCGGCCCATTTTATAATCTCGTAGGAAATTCCAGCTACAAAGGGCAATAAGAGCAGCTTTATAGCAATTCTTATTATAATATTATTCCATTCTAAAAAGGAAAAAGCAACTATGCTTATGATCATTACTATAAGAAGAAAGGCAGTACCACATCGTGGGTGAAGGGTGGTGAATTTCCGTGCATTCTCTACCGTCAATTCCTCCCCATGTTCATAGCAGTGAATGGTTTTATGCTCTGCTCCATGATACTGAAACACCCTTTTTATGTCCTTCATTCTACTTATAGCAAGTATATATATAATAAAGGCTGTTAGACGTATAATTCCCTCTATCAAACTCTTTATCAGATTGCTTTCTATAGCCCTGCTTAAAAATTTAGTCAAGAGTGCAGGTGCTATCATAAACAAAAGGATAGCAAACCCCAGGGCCATTATAAGTGCAGAAAATACCATAACATCCTCTGCTTTTTTCCCGGTCTTTTCCGAAATCCAGTTCTCTACCTTGGAAGGCTTGTATTCTTCCTCTTCTTCACCATATAATTCGGCAGAAGTCATTAAGGATTTTATACCCAGGACCATGGTTTCACCAAAAGTAACTATACCTCTTAAGACTGGCAGTTTAAAAAGAGGATACTTATCCCTAACAGAAGTAATTTTCTTGCTATCAATCTCAATTTTTCCATTGCTCCGCCTTACAGCTATAGCTATTCGATTGGGGGCTTTCATCATAACACCTTCTAATACTGCCTGGCCCCCTATTTTACTCTTTTTCATTCCAGCACCCCTTTCTATAAAAGGTACATATTTTAATATATTTATAATTCTATTCCGATTATTTATTTATAAGGTAAATAGTTTATTTTCAAATTCATTTTTCTCAAACAAAATCCAAACTCTTGTATTTATTTCCATATGAGGATTAACATATTAACATAATTGACTATTGATTAGTATGGGAATGAAGGTTCAATAGCCATTATGGATAAATCTATATATACTTAATTTAACCCATTATACCAGCCTAAAACAAAAAATACAGACTAGGGAAATTCCCCAATCTGTATTCGGCCTTTGTTTTATCCCTCATTAGCACTTAGGCCGTATCTTCTCTTAAATCTTTCGACACGACCACCTGTATCAACCAGTTTCTGCTTACCTGTGTAGAAGGGGTGGCATTTGGAACAAATCTCAACTCTTAGTTCCTTCTTGGTAGAACCGGTAACAAAGGTTTCGCCACAAGCACATCTAACAACTGCTTCGCCATATTGGGGATGTATGTTTTCCTTCATGGATTTCACCTCTTTCCATAGGAGTCATATTTCACATTAATTTAATTAATTATATTCAATAACTCATTTAGTATAACATACACAAGTAATATAATGCAAGACTCCCGATTCACGATTTTATTTTACTTTCTGTTTTCCAGGAGGGTAGTAAGTCGGCTTTATTAAAAGCCTTGATGAGAATTACTATTATTGGCCCTAAAAACATGCCGGCTACCCCTAAAATCCTCAATCCTATATACATGCTCATTAGGGTAACCAGAGGATGCAGCCCTATAGACTGTCCTACTACCCTGGGCTCTAAAATCTGCCTTATGACAAATATGATAAAGTAGAGACACAAAAAACCTAAACCTCTGGGTATATTCCCAGTAACCATATGAACAATGGCCGTAGGTATTAAAACGGTACCTGTCCCCAATATGGGTAGTATGTCTATAATAGCAGTAATCAGGGCAAAGAAAAATGCATACTCTACCCCCAGAATCTGGTAACCTATTAAAAGCTCCAAAAAAGTAATACCCATCAATAAAATCTGGGCTTTTATAAACCCTGCAAAAGCACCTATCATATCATCCCTTAGGTTTCTTATCTTATTAAACCATTTATCAGGGATGCGTTCTGACAGATACTCCGATATTTGACGACGATCTCTGCTCATAAAATAAGCTGATACCATCATCACTATAATAAACACCAGTACATCGGGCAAAAATTTCACAAAATCTATCATGCCCATAACTATATTCATAAGCCGGGATGATATTTCACTGGCCAGTTGAGTTAGTTTGGGTATATTCATCTCCCAGGTCTGCTCTATAGTAGTCGCTAAACTTTCGGGAAGGCTGAAAAATAAATCCTGGCCCTTTTCAAAGAGAGATTGAAAATATTCAATTATAGGGTTAAAGTCCATTCTGGCAATCTCCAGGGCCAGTCTCCATAACTCATTTATCAGTTTATAAAAGGTAAATACCAAGATTCCCCCAACTAATGCAACAAAGAATAATAGTGAAACAGCTACAGCAATACTTCTGGGGAGTTTTAACCTCTTTTGTATAAAGTCCACCGGCTTCTCAATAGATACCATTATAAGAAAGGCCAGCAAAAACGGCGCTACATATTTAATCAGTTTAGTAAAAAACAGAAATATGGCAGCAATAATTAGAAGAACCAAACCCAGCCACTTTAATATCCTTTGTGTTTTTGCTTTTAGTTTAACCATACCCCTTTAACTCCTATTCTATCTAAATCCAAAATAACTGTCCCGATCGTTCAAATATCCTTCTTTCTCCATTTTACTGAAATGTTCCAAAACTATATCTAAAAACTCGTCGTTGGAGTTAGTACGCAGTAGGTCGTTTATGATAATCTCTGTCACCCTGTCTGGACGTCCATCGCTTAAGTGTTTGCGTATTGCATAAACACCCTGTAATTCTTTTTGGTTAAGGAGTAGTTCTTCACGCCGTGTGCCGGATTTGGAAATATCCACTGCAGGGAATATACGCTTTTCCGATAGACGACGATCTAAATGAATCTCCATATTGCCTGTTCCCTTAAACTCTTCGTAGATAACTTCGTCCATTCTGCTGCCTGTGTCAATCAATGCGGTTGCAATAATGGTGAGGCTACCTCCATTTTCAATATTACGGGCTGCACCGAAAAATCTTTTTGGTTTGTGCAGAGCACCTGGATCAAGACCGCCTGATAAGCTTCGTCCCGTAGCAGAAATTGTCAGGTTATAGGCACGAGCCAGACGGGTTATACTATCCAGTAAAACAACTACATCTCGACCATGCTCTACCAGTCTTTGTGCTCGCTCTAAAACCATCTCTGCAACCTTGGTATGGTGTTCAGGCAATTCATCAAAGGTAGAGTATACAACATCGCCTCTGATGGAACGTTGCATATCGGTAACCTCTTCGGGACGCTCATCTATCAAGAGAACTATAAGATACATATCAGGATATTTCTTTGCTATACAGTTGGCAATCTTTTTTAACAGAATAGTCTTTCCGGCCTTTGGAGGAGATACAATAAGGCCTCTCTGACCTTTTCCAATTGGAGATATAATATCTATAAGCCTTGTGGCCAGTTCCTTGGAATTATCCGGATCCTCTAATGTGATTCTTTCATCGGGATATATGGGAACCAGTTCATCAAAGGGCTTTCTCTGAGTTGCTTTTTCCGGATCTTCACCATTTACTGCGGTGACATAGAGAAGCGCCTGAAACTTTTCGCCATCTCTGGCGGGACGTGTTTTACCTGATACCAGATCTCCTGTTTTTAAATTGAATCGTCTTATCTGGGATTGAGAAATATATACATCGTTATCTCCGGATAAATAGTTGTTGGAACGCAGGAAACCATAGCCGTCAGGCAGGGTCTCCAATACACCTTCTGCATCCCTTGTGTCCTCCTGGTTCAATAGCTCAGGAATAGCTGGATTTGATGTGTTATAGTACTTTCTTGCATAGGCTACTTTCCTCTCGTAATCGCTATCGTATCCCTCTTCATCTTGTTTTTCTCTTTGTAATGTTTCTTCAACCTTGTCCAGATTATCATCTTCGTCCTTTTCTTTCCTGGGGGATGGTTTGGGTGTAGTTTTGGTCTGCCGTTCTGAAACAGGGAAAGGTTTGACCTTGCTATCTTCTTGCTTTTCAGTTTCCTCTTTCTGATCCTCTTCAGTTTCTTTGACTGTTTCCGAAACTTCCTCTTGTGCTTTCTGACTTGATTTCTGATCTGATTCTAAGTCTAATTTGCCTTCCAGTTGCATCTGTTCCTGCTGCTCGGCGGCTACTTCCTGTAATCTTTCCTCTATAAGTTGGATTAACTTCTGCTTTTTGTGTCTTGTTACACTTTTTACACCAATTGCTTTGCCAAAAGCTCGCAATTCAAGAATAGTGTTATTATTCAAATTATTTAAATCAATATGTTCAAAATCCAAATCTCATTCCTCTCTTTCCTTATATTTTTTTATATGAATTCAATAACCAACTCATTTCTGGCTGATTAGTTTAGAACATAAAAATGTGAAATTTACAACATTAGGCATAAGAAAACCAATATGTTATAAAACAAGAGTTAATAAGTATTATATAAACGTTAAAAGTAAATTTAAACGAACTGAATGATACTATACCATATTAATCCATAGTATAGCCACAGTCTACGGTTTTAATACATAATATTAACGTGTTTCTTATAAACCGTTAAAGTGGAACTAGGCTTTAGGAGAAAGAAACCAAAAGAAAACCACCCAATATGTTTATAGTGGAGAGCAATATATTAAGGAAAACTGTTCAATTGAATAAAGTTATCCATTCAATATAGTATATCTTTTTTATTAAAACGTCAATATCAATTAATCAAAAAAGTTAATTTGCACAAAAAAATGTTAAGATATTACACATTTTTTATAGGGATTTTTGTATTCATTAAAAGGGCTACCTATGAATAGGCAGCCGCTTTTATGACCTGTTCTCATTAGAACTTAAAAAGACCTTGGGGAGCATCCTCCTGGTAGCTCACCATAAGTTCATTTAATCCTGCATATCTACCTGAAATGTCCAATTGATATTTTAAATCAACCTTGCCCTGTGTCTCATCCATATTGAAATCGATTTTGGTTGGGAAAACCCCCATTTCCAGGCTGCCAAAAGGTGTTTCATAATAACTAACGTATTTTCTGCCCTTTTCAAATACAAATCGAGATTCATGGGCTCCCGTGCGTTCCAGAGATACTCTATTATCCTCTACAACCAGCAAGGTTTTGGTATCCTCTAATCCGGATATAGTACTTTCTTCGTATTCGATATAATATGCATTATCTTTTTTATACAAACGGCCTTCTGTAATAAGCTCTATCTTGTTATCCTCTCCCATAGGGTTTACTTGAGTTCCCTTTATTGACAGAATAACCTTTTTACCTTCCTGCATCTTTAATAACCCCCTACTCACGCTATTCTACAACCAATCCAATTATAAATCAATATCTTTCTATATCAATTTTTTGTATGCATTTAATTTCTCGGCCTAAAAACTGCCCCCCTATATCCTCAAACTTCTCCCCTAAATCGCTGACAAAAAAGTTGTAAGTCCCCTCATTGCCCTCTAGATTGAGAATATTTTTGGATCTAAGTATTCTTTCAACCTCCAGGGCTGTTCCTTCTGCAGGGTTTACTAAAGTTACATCAGGACCCATAACTTTTCCTATTGTATCCTGTAAAAGAGGAAAATGGGTACAGCCCAGTAGAAGAGTGTCTATTTCATTGCCCTTCATACTATCTAAATATCTTTCAGCTGTCAACAGTGCAATTTGAGTATTACTCCATCCTTCTTCTACTATAGGCACAAAAAGAGAGCAGGGAGTACTGAATATGCTAATCTCAGGATCATGTTTTGCAAGAGCCTTTTCATAGGCTTTGCTGCGTATAGTAGCCTGGGTACCAATTATGCCCACTCGTTTATTTTTTGTAGATTGTGCTGCTGCCTTGGCACCTGGCTCAATTACACCAAGAATGGGGATATCAAAGATTTTATTTACTATATCCAGACTTATAGAGCTTACCGTGTTACAGGCAATTACTATCATCTTAACATCCTGACTTAACAAAAACCTAATGCATTGCTTTGAATATCTAATTACAGTTTCATTTGACCTGGTACCATAGGGAACCCGGGCTGTATCCCCAAAGTATACAAGATTCTCACCGGGTAAAATTTTCATTAGTTCCTTTACAACGGTGAGCCCTCCTAAGCCTGAATCAAATACCCCTATGGGTCTGTTATCCATGGCAAGTAGTCCTCCTCATTTCCCGTGTTTTTCATTAAATCTCTCTATAGCTAGTTGAATCAATTTATCTATTAGATCTGAATAAGAAATACCTGTAGCCTCCCATAATTTAGGATACATGCTTATCTGAGTAAAACCGGGCATGGTATTGACCTCGTTTAAATACACCTTTTCGGTATTTCTCTCCAGGAAAAAATCCACCCGAGATAGTCCAGTGCATCCCAGTGCTTTATAGGCTTTAACGGCCAGCTCTCTGATCTCATGGCTTTTTTCAGCGGAAACAGGTGCAGGTATCAAGAGTTTAGACTGGCCTCCATCCTGATACTTTGCATAATAATCATAAAATTCATTGGATGGCAAAATCTCACCCAGCACCGATGCTTTAGGTTCAAAATTGCCCAAAACAGCACATTCAATCTCACGTCCATCTATAAACTCTTCTACAATTATCTTATAATCATACTGGCCTGCAAGATCCAATGCCTTTACGAGTTCTTCCCTGTTTTTAGCCTTTGATATACCAACACTGGAACCCATATTGGCCGGCTTTACAAATACGGGATAGGGGAAGGAATTCTCTATACTGGCTATTACTCTTTCCCAATCCCTCTCTATCTCATGCCTGTATACACCTACATATTTACCCTGTGGAAGTCCTGCTGACGCAAATATAGCCTTGGCCATAATCTTGTCCATGCCAGTGGATGATGATAATACATCACATCCCACATAGGGTATGTGGGCAAGCTCAAACAAGCCCTGTACAGTTCCATCCTCACCATAGGGACCGTGCATAACAGGAAATATTGCATCAACCTGGTATATTTTGCTGGGGTCCTCTATTAGGAAAAAACCTCTATATGAAGGGTCCCCCGGAAACACTACCTTCTTAGATTCCTGTTCCCATTCCCCTGTTTTTATCTTTTCAGTATCGCCATCATAGTAACGCCAATGCCCCTCTTTGGTAATTCCTATAAGGTACAGCTGGTACTTGTCTCTATCTATGTTTTCTATTATGGATGTAGCAGATACTAAGGATACCTCATGCTCCCCGGACTTTCCTCCAAACAACACCGCTACTTTCTGCCTAGCCATGACCATCCTCCTTTTATAATTTACCTATCACATTCTAACATAATCCAGGATTTATTAAAAGCACCACGGTTGTGGAAATAATAGGGTTTGTGGTGTGAGCAGGCATATCTATAGAAAAATATTACAAAATAAATAATTTTATTCGATATTAAAAATTATACAATGGATATAGTTGTAAAAAAAGAGAAACGAAGATTTTAATCTTCGTTTCTCTTTTTTTGCAGGTACTTATGGCTATTTCAGATTCCTCTCAGCCATCTCTATGGCCTTTTTAACAATATTACCACAATCCCGTGAGGAAACTGCACCCCATCCTTCTTGCATGACGGTATTATATACCCCAAGCTCCTTTGCGATTTCATACTTTAGCTCTTCAGACATAAAGCCTTTTCTTCTAGCCATATCAATACCTCCTTTAACGACCCTAGTATTAGTAGTCGTCATCTCTAGTTTTCCCCAAAGAGGTTTGTATATGTTACAAAAAAACTGGATTAGCTAGGTTATATAACCAAGGTTCCATTATCTGTATTTAATATTTTAATATGTTTTCCTCTTTGCCTGTATCAGCGTTAATGTATACTATAAAGTTATCTTCTCCAAATTTTCCTTTAAATTCATAACATAAAATTTCATCGCCACCCCTGTTGGGGATAATAGCTAATCTTTCCGATGTTATATCCAAATTATTATTAACAAGCTTTTTTGCTTCTTCCAGGCTTAATTTAGGCTCCTTTAAATCTCTGTCCCTATGGGCTGTCAAATAGTTCATGGCCTCAAATCCTATTATATTACCAGTTCCTAAGGAAACTTTTACCTTTATTAGATCCGGATAAATTATTACATCATCCTGGGTAAAAGCAAAATTAAATACCGCAGTACCATCATGGTGCTGGCCATAGGTTATCTCCATATCCTTATAGCCTTTTTCTTCCAGAAAGTCCTTAGCTCGCTTTTCTGCTTCCTTGTAGTCAATTTGTGTATTTTGAACTATTCCTTCACTTATTACAGAAATAACCTTGCCGCCTTTTTTTGATACTGATACATATAAGGGGCCTTCTCCATCATTGGTTTCCAAGTTTATCCCCCAGGATTCTATAGTGCCTTGAGTTTCAGCCCCTTTACCGGCTTTTTCAACCCGGTCTTTTCCGATAAACTCAATAGCTATTTTTTCGGCTTCCCTATAATCTATATTACTACCCTGAATATTTAGCTTTTTAGGCTTTAGCAAAGTCTCTGAAAAAGGCCCGTCGTAGATAAGGGTAGGATATTCTATAGAAGTTTCCTCGATCTTGGTAAACTGCCTTGTGACCAGATCCTGGGAAACGTCCTCCAGCTTTTCATTCCCTTTATCCCTTATATCCTGCCAGGATAAGGTACCCTTGTTAACACTATCTTCTAAAACCTTTAACTCATTGGCCAGATTTATACAGCTATTATAAAGTTCCTTTAAATTTTCCATTTCCTCTATGGTCAAGGGCTTTCCCTCGCCTGCTTTTATGGTCAGATAGCGGCAATAATCTGATAACTGACTTAAAAAAGTCGAGGTCTTATCCAGTGCCATATGCCTTAAAGGAAGCTGCCCCAGGTTAGAACCGGCAAACTCCGCCTGTCTCCATACATCAGACAGCATTCTAATATTTTGACCCTGGTCACTGCTTACCATCATCTTGGACAATTCCGTCTCTATATTGCTAACATGTCCTACCAGCTCATAAAAGGACTTTTCATACAGATTGTTTGTACGGTTATTATAATCTATATTTTGCATGTGCTGATTATAACCCCAGACTCCGGTTATAATCAGGGCTACAAACAGCAAACCGCTAACAAACCATCCCAGCCTTGGCCTCATAGCCTTACTCCTCCTCTATGTATAGATTCCTCATCAAGTGGCAAAGTGGTGCTTGCCGATAACTAGATGTACCGGTCTGGACCATATCCAACTGCTGGTTGCCTTGGCAGGATTATAATAATATATTGCTCCATAGGTTGGATCCCAGCCGTTTAGGGCATCCCTGGCTGCTCTAAGGGATTCCTCGTCAGGAGTTAAGTTTATCTGACCATCAGACACGGCAGTAAATGCTCCTGGCTGATATATGACTCCTGCGATGGTATTGGGAAATCTGGGATCAGCCACTCTATTTAGTATAACTGCAGCCACCGCTACCTTACCTAAATAAGGCTCGCCTCTGGCTTCACCATGAACTGCTCTTGCCAGCAGATACACATCACCATCTCCCCTGGCTCCACCCCCGCCCCTCGAAGGTGCAGAAACTCCGCCTCCTCCAGATGCAGTCCCAAGGTTAATGCCCATTGCAGCAGCAGTTTGCTTGCCAACGGTGCCATCAACAGCCAGTCCATTTTTAGCCTGAAATTTCTTGACAGCATCAAAGGTTTTTGCACCATATATTCCATCGATAGGTCCATCATAATATCCCCATTGCTTTAGTTTCTGCTGGATCTCATACACTTTTCCTCCAGTCATTCCCCAGTAAACTACAACTTCCTCAGCATCCTTTTTAAAAATATAGCTTTGTACTATTAAACTCATACATATTAAAAAGGTTAACAAAACAGATATAACTAGAAGCCTTTGTTTTGCCTTCATCTTATACTTCCTTTCACAAAACTAGAATTGGAACATCTTAGAATTGAAAAATTATCCTTAGCTTCTGTTATATTTTTTGTTAACCCTAAATAGTCTATACCAGTTAAAATATTCCTAAGAAAACAAGGATATAAGCTTATCCCACCATTCAACAATTTTAAATTTGTAAACTATTTTTGTTTCTTCTTCCATATCTTCTGCAAGATTTATATTTTCACTGGCTACACCGTGGGTTATATCCACAAAGCAAAGGGGAGGAAACATTACGCACCACCAGTTGGCGCCCTGCCCCTTACCAATTACTATGCGGAGGGCTTCATAGTTGCCTGCAGGCAGAATCATATTGCCATAGGCCTTTGTAGGAAAGTCAAAATGTCCAAGCACCGCTTGTACCTTATATCCAGCCAGATATTTGTCTACCTCCTGCTGTGCAGTTCTCTCAATTTCATCCATCTTTTCTAGAATCAATTTACGACTTTCCTCTAAGGAGTGGGATCGACCTAGCTCCTGACCAAATTCCTCAAGCAATCTATCCCTAACCTTTAATTTAACTGCCTGATCTTCTTTTGAATCGCTATTGGCTATGACATGAAACCGTATTAACTGCTGCTTTGGTCCAGGATAAGATGACGCGCTGGCAGTTAGGATAAGGGATATGATTATAATTAAAATATAGGAAATTATCCTTTTAAAAAACATTGTCAATACCCCCATACACTAGCAAAATAAGCTTATATGGAGAGTATTGACAATTACGCATTTTTTATACACAAATCAGTATACAAAAATATATTATTAAGATACTTAATTTAACTGACTGTTCCCTATATAGTTTCAGGTGAAATAATGTTATCTATATCCAAGATTACAAAGATTCTTTCCTTATGCTTTGCAACCCCCGTAATATACTGAGTGTTTATATTGGATATCTCTTCCAGCGGTTGTACAATGTCTTCGTGATGAATTTCTGCAACTTCAGATACCGAATCCACCAACAAGCCTATGTTTTTGTCCTGTATATTGACAATAATAACTCTGTGGTTACTGTCTAAATCCTTTTTTGGCATACCAAACCTTAGGCGCAAATCCATAAGGGGGATAACTTCACCCCTAAGGTTGATAATGCCTAAAACGTATTCATGGGTGTCAGGTACTTCGGCAATACTTATCCCCTTAAGCCTTATAATCTCATTTATCTTTAATATGGGTATTGCATATTCCTCCAGTCCCAGCCTAAACACAACAAATTGGGTTGTCTCTTCCTTGTACATATTGCCTCCATCCTTGTTATTGTAGATTAGATTTTAAATCTCTGGACCTGTGCTACCAACCTTTGAGCATTTGCAGCCAGCTCTTCTGAACTTTTGGCTATCTCATTACTGCTTAGGGATATTTCCTGAATTCCTGCAGCATTTTCATTTATTGCACTGCTTATCTGGTCAGATGCAGCGGATTGTTCTTCCATGGAAGCGCTGATTTCATTCATCAACTCATTTATAGAATCTACATCGTTCTTAATCTCTGTAATGCTTGCTGCTCCTTCTTCCAGTGAGGCCATTAAATTGCTTACCCTATCACTTATATCGTTAGCAGCCATAAAGATGTTGTTAACCTCTTTTGATTGCAGGCCCATTTCTTCTGTTATTTCATTAATTGCCTGAGAAGTTAATTGAATAGCCTCAAATATTTTCTCCAGAGATTGGCTGGTGTCCTGTATTAAACGGGTTCCACTGGCAACCACTTCATTACCCTTGTCACTGCTCTGCACAGCTGTTTTAATCTCGGCCTGTATATTTTTTATTACGTTGGCAATCTCCTTTGTAGCATTTGAGGACTCCTCAGCCAAATTGCCTATGGCCTGGGCTACAACTGCAAAACCTTTGCCATGTTCTCCTGCTCTGGCAGCTTCAATGGATGCATTCAAAGCCAGTAAATTGGTTTGTTCTGCAATGTCTTTTATAAGATCGGTAATCTCGCCAATCTGGTCCGCTGACTTTCCCAGTCCATAAATAACATGGGAAAGATCCGATATAGTGCTCTGTATACTCTCCATCTGGCTAACACTTCTATCCAGGTTGTGCTTTCCTTCAGCAGCTAATTCTACAGTACTCTCCGCTGTTTGTGAAGCTGATTTGGATTTATCTGATATAGAGTTAATGGTCTTATTGGTACCTTCTATGGTATTTAATATATCGCCTATTGAATGGTTAATATCTTGTACATATATTGTATTGTCATTGATAGAAATCTCCATTTGATTCATACTCTCGGCAATGGCACTGACATTCTGTGACGCCATCTGCATATTGTTGCTGACAATATTAATATTGGCGGACATTTCTTCTATAGAGCTGGATATTTGATGTATATTGGATGATTGATTATTTGTGTTGCCGCTTATCTCTTCAATACTTGCACTTAGCTCCTGGGATGTTGCCCCAACTATCTCTGACGACTCCATGGCGTTCTTGATAAGCTCTGCCAAGGACCTTTGCATTTTGACCAGTGCGTTGGTAATCCTGCCTATCTCATCCTTTCTTTTCAGATAATTCAAGGCAGCATCCTCTTCATCATAGCTTAAATCATAATTACTGAACCTTTCAATTATACCTGTCAGACCGATTATTGGCCTTGCCAAGGAGCCGCCAACAATAAAGGCTACTAAAATTCCTAATACAGCAATGGCTAATGAAACCAGCATAGAAAAGTTTCTCAGCCTATAAACTCCTTGAAGCGCCTCATCTAAATCAGCCTCCACTCCTAAAGACCAGTCAGTCCAGGGAATAGGGGCATAACCTACAATCCTCTCCCTTCCCTTGAAGAAGTATTGACCTACTCCTGTTTCCCCTTTGAGCATCTTGTTTTCTACAATATCAGCTGTTGCTGCAAGTTCAGGGTTTTCCTTTGCATCTTCAATAACGTTATACTGATTTAAAACCAGCTCTATATCGGTATTGGCAATATTAATACCTTCACTGTTTACTATAAAGCTGGAGCCACTTTCACCATAGACCAGGTCCTGAATCAGCTCACTTAACTCCTCTGCATCAGATACAGCATAGATTACACCCTCTACTTTATCATTTCTTTTAATAGGTGCAGCCAAGGTAAATATAAGCTCTCCTGTACTCTTGCTGACCAGTACATCAGATACAAACAGGTTACCCTTAGATGCTTCGATAAAGTATTCCCTGTCAGATACATTGACAACTTGTCCATCACTTCTCCTGGCTACTCCGTTTAAATCCACTATTGCAATTGCATCATAGCCCATGCGGTCTGCCTCTGCCTGAAGGGTCTTAAGCTTTTCCTCAAGGGGGGTATCATCAGTTAGTATTCTCCTCTCAGCCAGTGTTTTTAAAAAGGTCAGCTGTGTATCCAGCCGGCTGCTAACCAGCTTTGCGCCTCCCATTGTGACTGCCTGAATTCCTTTGTGCAACTCATCAATAACCGTATTCCGTGCATTTAGAAAAGATGTATAACCAAGAGCTATAGATATGACCAGCACGAAAGCAATAAAGATGATAGTCAGCTTATATCTTATACTTCTCATACCTGACATCTTTTCATTATTTTTCTTTGCTTCCAAGATTTTTATTTTGGGTTTTATGCTTCTCTTTTTATCCTTTTTTCCTTGATCATTTCCCTAATAAGGGTCTGTATATCGAGAACATAGGCGAAATTTCCGTCTCCCAAAATGGCAGTTCCCGATATTCCCCTTAGTTCACCTAAAACATTGTCCTTTCCCGTGAACTTCTCCAGGGATTTAATTACCACCTGCTGTTGTCCAATTATCTCCTCGACACCTAGAATAATTTTGCTGGTAGAAAAGCCTATAACTATTCCTATAAAGGTCTTTTGTTTCTTTGCATTTACATCATTGAATAGATCCCGTACCCTTATAACGGGGAGTACCTCTCCACGCCAGTTCATGACCTCATGACCATTTGCAAACCTTACCCTCTTTGCATACTCCGCCTCTTTTATTCTTATAATCTCTATAACGGAGAGTAAGGGTATGGCAAACCTGTACTTATGGGATCTAATCAGCAGAGACTGGATAATGGCCAAGGTTAAAGGCAGTTTGAAGGTTATGGTTAATCCCTGACCTAGTCTGTTTTCCATTTCTATAACCCCGTTTATTTTTTCTATATTATCCTTTACCACATTCATGCCTACACCCCGGCCTGATACGTCAGTTACTTCTTCTGATGTAGAAAATCCCGGCATAAATATAACTTCCAATAGCTCTTTTTCACTTAAAGATTCTATCTCTTCCTCAGATAACAGCCCTTTATTTATAGCACTGGCCTTTAAGCTGTCTATGTCAATTCCTCTACCGTCATCTTCAACCTTTATGTATATATGCCCCTGATCCTGGCCTGCAGATAGTTTAATAGTGCCTTTGGGAGTCTTGCCAAACCTTTGCCTTTGTTCCGGTGTTTCTATTCCATGATCAACAGCATTCCTTATTACATGGGTTAAAGGATCCACAATTTTTTCAATAATACTCCTGTCCAGCTCGGTGTTTTCACCTTCTACTTTCAGTTCAATCTCTTTACCCTGCTTTAGGGCCAGATCCCTTACCATCCTGGGAAAGCGGCGAAAAACACTGTCCAGGGTATACATTCTGGCAGACATAACAGACTCTTGCATTTCGTTGCCTATAAAGTCTATTTGGTTTACCAGATTACTTAAACTTTTTACATCGCTGTCATGGCCGTATTTCTCTTCAACCCTCTTCATTAACTGCTTTAATCTTTCCTTGTCTACTGACAGTTCTTCAACAATTCTTAAAAGCTTGTCCAGCTTATTTATGCTAACTCTTATAACGGATTGGACTTCTTCTGAGGTCTGTCCTTTATTGTCCCGGGTTTGCTCTTTTTGTTTACGGGTTTGCTGACTGATTTCTGAGACATGCACCTTGTCAACATCTGGTATTTGGTATATTAATTTTTCAATTTCCTGACCTGTACGTTCACTCCGGTATGTAATATCAAATTCCTGACCCTCTATGGCTTCAATATTTATACCATCCCAGCTGGTTTTAACTACCTGTCCTTCCTTGCCCAGCCTGTCAGTTATTATAAACAGTCTGGCGCCTTTAAAAATAGAATTTTCATCCAGCTTAATTTTAATCTCATATAATTTACCCTCATCCTCTGTTTGACTCATATCCTGGACATGGACAGAAGCATTTAAAAGGTTGTTTAAGGTTGAAATATATTTATCAATGTCAATTTCATATATTTCATCTTTTTTATGCTTTGCTACCCTAATCTTTAGTTGGTCAAGACATGAAAACATTAGATTTATTATATCTCTACCAAGTGTAAGTTCCCCTTCTCTTGCCTGGCCTAAAATATCCTCCAGATGATGTGTAAGCTTTGCCATGTCGTGAATTTCCATAGCGGAGGATGACCCTTTTAAGGTATGCATATATCTAAATAAGTTGTCAATTCTTTCCCTTGTAGCGCCCTGGCCGTCTATCTCCAGTAAAGCATCCTCGATCTCTTGAAACATTTCATCCGCTTCTTCATAAAATGCATCTCTTAGTATGTCATCCACGTGAACCCCTCCTTTCTATTGAGAGTAGCCCTGGGTATAGAAGTGAAAAAATAAAGGTTTTAAAAACAAATAACCAATATTGATATGCTTAAAACATAATTAAAACTTTTAAATAGTAAATTGTAATGTATAGTAGCCATTATTTTTATACTGGCAAAATAAAAAATCTTCTTTGCTATAATATTATTTCAATCAATATCATGCAAAGAAGATTATTAGGTTCAAGTTATTTTAATTTATTATTCGCATGGATTTTATAGCCCTGTTTATCAGGTCTTCTTTAGTTTCCTCAACAATATCATGACAGCAGGCCCAGCCTATAAAAACCTCTATGTTTCGCATGCCGGGGTTGGCCTGAGAATATTCTTTAACTTGGTTCTTAAACCTGTGATAAAATTTTATGGCCTCTGCTTCCTGCTGGCCGGGAATAATAACTGAGAACACATAGTCGCTATACCTTACTAAAATATCCTCAGCTTCAGCACACTCCCTTATTATAGCGACCAGATCCTGTATAAGTATATCCCCAGCAGCATGTCCGTACACGTCGTTGTATATCCTATGACCCTGAATGTCTATAAGCACCAGGGCCACTGGATAATTGTTTTGCTTGATCTGACTAAACTGTTCAGCTAAGTTATCCCAATATCTGTTAAAATATCTGGAATTATATAAACCGGTTAAGGGATCGGTATTTGCCCAGATATATAGCTCATCGTTGGATTCTAAAAGTTCTTTTCTGGACTGGTTTAGCTCCTTTATCAAAATATCCTTTATGCCTATGGTATCCTTTAACTTTTGCTGGCTCTCCTCCAGATATTTAACAAATGAATGAAAGTCCCATAAAATCCAGTTTAAAAATCCAAATCCTGTTACCCAATAGATAGCTCGATATATTCCATTAGTTCCTAGATGTGAACCAGTAATATAATAATCCACCAGTATAAAAAGGACTGATATTAATATATTTACAGGCAGAAAAACCTTGATATCATATACCAAAACCATTCTTACAATAAAGGATAAAAACAATACGGACACCAAGGCCGATGAAGAGGCAGCATGTATATACAAAAGTGCCGCGATCTCCACTGCTTCTATCATGACATTGTAATAAGATCCTAAAGTCCAGGGATAGGTGTATTTTTTGAATAATAGAAATAAGGCGTACAGACAGCAAACCAACAAAGAGGGGCCTAAAAATATCCCGACTAACACGGTAATTATTATTGCGAATAATCTGGCCATCCATTCCAGTCTTAGCATAGAAATGCCCCCTCCTACCCTAGCAAGTCCTATATAGGAAATATTCTGCATTTTTTGTCAAATTCCTTCAAATTTATTAATATAAAAGAGAATTTTTTATTGCTTTAATTACTAATCCATTTTTAAATAATATTTCACCAGCTCAACGTCTTCAGGCTTATCTATATCATTAGCCAGTTCCGGATAAGGACTAATGATAGCTCGAGCCTTTATTCCCAACAGTTCAAAGAAACGCTTCTCTAAATGGGAGATAGAAAGCTTGCCCGTAGCCAGTAATATTAGAATTTTGCTGCCCAGGAATTTGCCTATATCCCAAGGTTTCTTTCTGTTATCTATGATTTTTCTGGCCAGGTCCTCACAATCTTCTACAACTTTGGGGTTAAGCCCTAATATATTGCCACCCGTAAAGGTGCCCTCCCTAAGTTTTACATAGGTCCGTGTAAACCCAGGGAATAGTTTATCATTCACCCTTTTATCCACTATAGGGTAGCAAAGATCAGCAGGCTGGTCATAGCATCTTTGCACAAAATCCGTTACCACCTGTCCATTTATCATGGGTATATCAGATGTTACTACCAAAACAAAGTCCTGGTCCTTAAAAGGTGTTAACCCTTTCTGCAGGTTTACCAAAAGGTCTTTGTCTTCCTGAATAAAGTGGTCCACCTTGCCTTGTAACCGTTCTTTTAATCTGTCAACCGGCCCAATTATGGAGATGCCATCTACCAAATTGGAATCCCTGAGACCATCTACTACATACTCAACTATCCATCTCCCGCCTATTTCAATAAAAGACTTGTTATTTATATCTAAATCATCTTTGTAGCTGCCTCCTGCCAGTACCACAGCCTTAACTTTTTCCATCTGCTACTACCCCTCTTCCCCTTAACAAATATTGACAAGGCCCTTTGCTGTAACCAGTTAAAGTATTATTTCTTATTATATCTTATTGTCCTGATATTAGGAAGAATTTTAAAAGCTCATGTCTTGACAATAAATTGACATTCCTCAAAAGATGTATTAATATTCATTCAGTACTGTATTATAATTAACCTGTCATGCTGGTTCATACTTTTAATCTTTATGCATATAAATCTTTATGCATATAATTCTTTATGCATATAATAGCTATTGATCAGTGATGAAGTGAAGATTCAATAGTCATTGTCATTCATATGAGATGAACTGGCACAAAAGGTTGATTACATATAGCCTATGCTATATATTATGATAAATATCTAAGAGAGGGTAGTTTAATGATAAAAAAATACTTAAAAGATAATATCCTAATTACAGATGGAGCCATGGGAACCTATTACTCTCATATAAGCGGATCTGAAACTACGGTCTCGGAGCTGGCTAATACAGATAGGCCCGAATTAATCAAAAGCATTCACCAAGAGTATATTAAGGCAGGAGCCAAGCTTATTCGAACTAATACCTTTTCCGCAAACACTTTTACCCTTGGCAAAAGCCGCAAGGAAATTCAAGAATTAATAAATGCTGGATATGAGATAGCCAAATCAGCTGCAAAGGATCATGATGTTTTTGTGGCTGCCAGTATAGGCCCTATACCGGAACTGGTTGAAGGTAAAACCTTGGAAAAGGATCTTTTGCGGGATGAATATTTATTTGTGGCTGATAGTTTTTTATCTCTTGGCGCAGATGTATTTATCTTTGAAACCTTTAGTAGTACGGAATATATTAAAGAAGTAGCTGAACATATAAAGGCATCAAACCCCAAGGCTTTTATCCTGGTTGAATTTGCCCTGAATACAGATGGATATACGAGAAAAGGGATCAGCGCCAGGCGGGTGCAAAGGCAAATAAAAGAAATAACTGCTGTAGATGCATACGGTTTTAACTGTGGTATCGGTCCTACTCATCTATATAACATTATAAAAAAACTGGATTTATCAGAGGATATAGTCTCAGCACTGCCCAATTCCGGATATCCCATTGTCATAAATGAAAGGACCGTGTATCAGCAAAATCCCGAGTATTTTGCCCAGAAGCTGATAGATATAAAGGCCCTGGGCGTTAACATTATAGGAGGATGTTGCGGTACCACCCCTGCGCATATAAAGACACTGGCAGAAAAGCTGGATATACAGCCCTCCCCACCTGTCATTGTAACCAGGCCTAAAGTTAAAGATAAAGTCCTCTCCCCTGTATACCCCAACCCTTTTGCCAGTAAACTGAAAAACAATGAATTTACCATAGCAGTAGAACTAGATCCGCCCTATGGTACAAATTTGGAAAAAATGATAAGGGGTGCCAAAGAACTTAAGGACAGGGGAGCAGATATCATAACCGTTGCTGATTCCCCTATGGCTAAAGTCAGAGCAGATTCAGTTATGATAGCAGCTAAATTAAAAGGGAAGCAGGCATAGATGCAATGCCCCATATATGCTGCCGAGATAAAAACATAATTGCCCTTAAGTCCTCCCTGCTGGCTGCTCATGCAGAGGGAATACGGAACCTGCTTATAGTTACAGGAGACCCTATTCCCAGTCCTGAACGAAATGATATAAAGAGCGTCTTTAATCTAAACTCTATCAAACTGATAGAAATGATTGCAGAAATGAATCAGGAGGTGTTTGTTTCTGAACCCTATTTTCTTGGTGGTGCCCTTAATTTAAATGCCTTAAATAAGGATGTAGAAATCAGGAGAATGAATCGTAAGGCTGAAAAGGGAGCCAGTTTCTTCTTGACCCAGCCAATATTTTACCATGATGTAATTGAACACTTAAAGAAAGTTAAGGAGCAATACAATGTTAAGATACTGGCGGGTATCATCCCTCTGGTAAGTTATAGAAACGCCATGTTTCTAAATAATGAGGTGCCGGGAATAGATATATCACAGGAATATATTAAAAGATTTTCACCTGATATGTCCCGGCAGCAGGCAGAAGATGTGGGAATAGATATTGCAGTTGAACTAATTAATAAAATAAAGGGACATGTAGATGGAGTCTACCTGGTTACACCCTTTAACAGAACAGGTATGATAGCAAAAATCATAAAGAAGAGCCTGGCTTAGCCAGGGCCAAGCCCCAAGGCATAGTTTTAGTGACAAATACCTGGCTGTATTTTCCCTTCAGGAGCTTTGCTGCTGCCCTGGCAGCCTCCCCACTTGGGAAAATACCGTAAACCGAAGGCCCGCTTCCACTCATTAAGGCTCCCAGGGCACCTTGTGCTTTAAGATCTGCCTTTAGCCTGGATATGTCAGGATGCATAGGGATGGTTATCTCCTCCATAACATTAACCAGGCTACTGGCTATGCCTTGTATGTCTCCAGATTCCAGATACATTATCACTTTTGGATTATGGGGTCTTTTTTCAATGGCCTCCAGCTTTAATCTACTGTATATCTCCTTTGTTGACACCTCAAATTCCGGCTTTATTATGACCAGCCACATCTCTTCTTTGGATTCAATAGGTGTGAGCATATCCCCAATACCTTGAGCCAGGGCTGTCCCTCCTGACAGGCAAAAAGGAACATCGGCCCCCAGCTCTTTGCCCAAAGCCTGTAAGTCCTTTATATCCATCCTCAGATTCCATAGCTGGTTAAGGCCTGACAGCACCGCTGCACAGTCTGCACTGCCTCCTGCCAGTCCCGCTTCTATGGGAATGTTCTTGTCAATGGTTATATGAATCCCTGTGGGTATATCAAATTTTGACTTTATGAGCTGGGCTGCCCTCCATGCTATATTCCCCTCATCTGTAGGCAGTCCTGGGATATTGCTATCTAGCCTTATTCCTTCACCCATCTCCTTTATTGTTATAAGATCCCATAGATCAACTGACTGCATTATCATTTCCACATTGTGATAGCCGTCTTCCCGCCTGCTCACCACATCTAAAGTTAAATTTATCTTTGCGTATGCCTTTATAGAAATACACCTCATAATAGTTAATTCCTTTTCCATATATTTTAGTATATCCAATAATAACTATTGAACCTTGACTCCCACACTAATTTGCAGAAAACTAAGGCTTATTACATTTTAAAAGCCTAATACAAGTGATAATTATTATGCTACTTTATAAAAAAAACATTAATTAGGATGATGACTAAATTATTCTTATTATATATGAAGTATTAGATGATTTCCACAAAAAAACTGCCCGCTATCTTTTAGCCAAGGCAGTTTTATGAAGCTTTCACCTTCCTATGCAATGGAGGTATCCAATCTTTTAAAGATCATAAGCCGGGTGCCTGCTTTTAAATCATCCTGATCTTCTATATCATTGTATCTTAATATACTATCGATAGTTGTATTATATTTCTTTGCTACAGACCATAAAGTATCCCCGGGCTGCACAAAATAGACATAGATTCCGGCATCCTCCACCTGCTCCTGTTCTTTTTCCTCTACATCCAGCAATACTTCCTTCTCAATGCTTTCAGTGGCCTCTCCCCTGACCAGCATTGTTGCTTTTAACTCAAATTCATTGAATGACACCAAGGTGTGGCTTAGATACTGTAGTTCTACTTCACAGAAACAGTTCATATCTTCAGTAACGCCTTTTATTTCCAGGTTCTGGGTAAAAGGTATATCCACCTTTAGGCTACAGATTGGCAACTCCTCATCCTCAGGCCGGTAAAGTACTACACCTGTCAGTACTCCGTCCACTAACACCTGATTATCACTTGTGCGATAATCGGTAATAAGTGGCCTGACTTCTGTATACAAAATTTTATCAACTGGTGGTATACTCTCCGGAATCTCAACATTTTCTCTGATAACAGCCTGTGCTTGTGCTTCTCCTACTGAACGGGACAGAACTATTTTTTGTTTGGTTAAATCCAGAACAGATCCAGGACTATAGGCATCTACTATAACATCTACTTCCTGACTTTCAAAAACCCTTCCTTCCATGAAAAGCATCATGTCTATAGAGAAAATTCTAACATCTCCAACGATATCCTGCCTTAAGGATATGTCTATATCCTGGACCTCCACATTAACATGGCAGTCCATACCCTGATATGCACCCTGTACTTCTACAGTATGACTGAAGGGAATGTCATATTGTAAAAGCTGTACAGGTTCCTGCTCTTCTTGAGTTTGATACAGTATCCTTAAATCAATCTCCCCATGAGCAATAACTCTGTTATCTGCAACCTTTTTCTCCAGTACCTTTACCCTGGCATCCTTTCTTAAAACCTCTACTGCAGAAGGCATGTCATCAGGAATTTCTACATCCTCCCTAATGATAGTTTGACCACTGCCATCCCCTCCTGAGGATATTAATCTTAGAGGTTCCTTAAGCGCCTGTATTGTATCTGGTTGGTCAAATTCCCTTAACACCTCTATCTGCAGCAATTGCTGAACCTTACATCCTATGTTTAATACGGTTCTGATATTAAGCCTTCTGCTGTCCTGTATATCGTAGTCCACATGCTCAAGCTCAAAGGAAATATCAGCCGTCATCCTGGGTTTTGCACCTTCTACCTCTACATACTGGGTAAATCCTGCCTCACTATCTACCTGCATTACCCTTTTGCTGTCCCCAACGGCTATGTAAAGGAGATTATAGGAGATAATTCCCTCTATCATTACCCTGTCCTGTACAACTTCTATACCAGTACCATAAACCCTGGCACCCAAATCCAGAATCTTTGCAATCTCTGGCTTATCTTCAGGAATTATTAGCTCCTCCTCTATTAAATGCTGGGACAGCTCTTCCCCTACCAGCTGATCAACTTTTAAGAGTCCTTTTTCATAGTTGATGGCCAATTCTATTCCCCCTCTTAGATATGTTTTGCAGTAATGAAATTATAAATGTCCTATATCTATAAATATAGATGGCCATCAAAAAATATGTTAAATTCTTTGATTATTTTTGCATACTATTAATTCTACATTGGAGGTCAATACATCAGAATAGGTGTAGCATAAGGTCCTGGTACTTTCTTTGTCAAGATTAACCAACACTGTAAAAACACTGGGATATATATCATGAATAATCCCTTCATCAACATAGGTACGCCTGCGCTCTCCATTTGCTTTTAGCCTGACCCTTTCTCCTATGTTTGACTCTAAAGTTTCCTTTATTTTTTCTAGTGCTTCAAAGTTAATCATTGTATCACTTCCTAAATAATTTTTTATCTATATGATGCCCAAAAAAGGGTCTATAGATTCCTTTAATTCCATAATAGCCAAATACATGAAAAAAACGCCGTAACCTAACGGTACAAGCGTTCTAAAAATGAAGCAATAGAATTTTGCAAGGATGATTTTTATTATATAGTTATTATTTCCCTATTTACATAAAATATGTAAATATTATTTATAAATCAAAATCCTCTTCGTCCTCAGGATCAATATTCACATCATCGTATTCCTCATCTAAATCTATCTCTTCTAACTCTTCGAGGTCGTCTTCCTGATCATCTTCTACAAAGAGGTCATCATCTTCTCCTTTAGGAAGAAAGTCTTCCCACTCATCCTTTTTCCTGCTCTCCTCATCTACCTCATCTTTAATATGTTCTAACATACATTGATAGCACATATCTTCGCCAGCTTTTATAATATTTTCCCCACATTCTGGGCAAATATCGTATTCTTCTTCGTCCTCACCGTTAGCACGAATTGCTTTTTCTACTTCACCTAAACATATCTTACACAGAACTTCAGTGTCCTGGATATAATTTAGACTGCATCTAGGACATTTTTTGTACGCCATTTTGTCTCCCTCCAGAAAGCAATTTTAATATATTATTCCCATATGTAAAATTGTATTCGCCATAAGGTTCAAAAATCCTTCTTAAATTAAAAAGTCTAAATTTCCACATAATATGACGAAGTTATCCACAGGTTTACAAAAGACTTATCCACATTGTCCACAGACTTATCCCCAAATTCCTATTTTAAAGGATTTTGGTCTGTGGATACATGTCATGGTTTTCCACAGTATTATTATGTTTACCTCTTTTTCTACATTCTGGGAATTTTTCTGGTGTTTTAAGTTTTTTTGAGGGATTTGACTGGCTTAGAGGCCCCTTTTTTTCTTTAGCTTACTTAAAAGGTTGGGCCTCCTCCAAAAATGCTTTAACCAAGCGAATTACATCCTCATCCACAACAGAATAGGTAATCTCTAAACCATTCCGTTTGCCCTTTATAATTCCATGAGCCTTTAAAATACTCAAATGCTGAGATATGGTGGACTGAGGAAGTTTTAAGCAGTCCTGAATCCCTGATACATTACACTCTTTGGTAATGAGGCCGTTTACAATGCATAGCCGAACAGGATGTCCTAGAACCTTTAGAATTTCTGCCTTCCTTTCATAATCAGCCAACCTGGTTGCCATTGCAGTCTCCTACTTTCTTAATAATATTATATCCAGATATCATTATATTATGATTATGTCTTTTTGTCAAGAATCCAGGGTTTTAAGCTGATTCGTCCATACTCAGCTTGTCGGCTATTAATGCAATAAACTCCCCATTGGTAGGTTTGTCATTTTCATCATAGACAACATAGCCAAAGAGCTGATTAATATTCTCTACCTTACCCCTATTCCATGCTACATCAATGGCATGGCGGATGGCCCTTTCTACCTTGCTGGGAGTTGTATTAAAGGTTTTAGCAATACCTGGATAGAGTTCCTTGGTAATTCGGTTTATTACATCTCCATCCTTTACTACCATTTTTATAGCTTCCCTCAGATAATGATATCCTTTTATATGAG
Source organism: Clostridiales bacterium (assembly GCA_012735575.1). Lineage (GTDB taxonomy): Bacteria > Bacillota > Clostridia > Caldicoprobacterales > UBA3941 > JAAYGY01. The sequence continues at coordinate 1,476 of JAAYGY010000101.1, read as the reverse complement.
CCGGTATTCCAATAAGAAGAAAGATATCGGTTATCTTCTCTTCAAGATTCTTTGCCCTGTCGTTACTTATTGGAGCTTGGTGTACCTTTGCTATTCCTTTTCTGTTCCTGGTTAGCTCCCTGATCCTCTTTACCAGCATTTCCATATCAAAGGGCTTTATCATATAGTATTTAGCCCCCATACCAACAGCCTTTCGTATTAACTCCTCCTGTCCGACTGCAGAAAGACAGATGAAAAAGGGACTACCTTCTTCAGCAGACATGCTAAAGTGTTCCAATACCCCAAGTCCATCCAATCTTGGCATAATCATATCTAAAATAACTACGTCGGGAGCTGTTTCATGAATTATATTTATACCCTCTAAACCATCCCTTGCCGCGCCTACTACTTCCATATCCTCCTGCATTTCAATGTATGATGCAACTATCTCCCGTATACTGGAGTTGTCATCTATTATGGCAACCCGTATCTTTTGTTTCATTGTATATCCCTCCCCATAATTCTTATATTGGCTTGTATAATTATGCCGATTTGTGACTATTTATGTGTTTAATTGTCGTTTGTTGGCATAATTAGAAATATATGTAATTGTATAATACATTTTACCATATTTTATCCAAAAAATAAAGGAAAAAAGGAATGATCTTTAAATCATTCCTCTTTCATAGGGATAGATCACCCTTCCGCTTATAGCATCTATATATAATAACCAGTATCCCAGGCCATAGCCGTCCTTGACGGGTACCCAGCGGGAAAATCCTGTTATGGATACAGGCGGAATCATGCTGTACATACTTGGGATACCATATACTACGTATTTTACCTCCTCATTTTCCCTTATAAGCCCAACTATATAGTGGTCGGGATAGTGGCTGCCATAGTATGGATAGCGGTATATTGAGTCTCCATAGTAGAGGCCTGGGTTTGGCACTGCTTGCTGTACCCTGACCCATTCTGCATCCTTCAGATCATTGCCAAAGGGGTATACCCGTTGATAGGCTTTAAAAAGCCCTGTGAAATAATCCTTTACACTATCCCAGTATGTACCACTCCTGTATGGATAATATTTGTCCTGATATGCAAAATCCTTTAGATATCCCCTATAGCTATCCTCATAAGCTTTCTTTAAGTCATCAGCAGATCCATAAAATTCCTGCTGCCTTATTGGTTCCTCTTCATTCTTTGTCTCAATGGCTTGGGTTGCATAATTAACTGCTTCTTGCTCAGGTATCTCTTGGGATTCTGCTTCCCGGGATTCTAATTTTTCATTGTCCATTTTCAACTCTTGAGAATCATCAACTAATTCTTCTGTTTCCAGCCCTGGATCCCATTCCACTTTTGTATCCTGTACAGGTTCATCCTGGACTTGGGGCACAGATTCAGTCACAGACTCTACACTTATATCTGATTCCAAGTCTTCCAGATATTCTTCTTTTACTTGTTCCTCTAACTGTTCTCCTAATTGTTCTTCTAACT
>JAAYGY010000001.1 GCA_012735575.1 Clostridiales bacterium | reverse complement strand
GCCCGGGGACAACATTGACATGGATGTTGAACTGATCACTCCCATTGCTATTGAAGAGGGATTAAGATTTGCTATCCGTGAGGGTGGCAGAACTGTTGGTGCAGGTGTTGTTTCCAGCATTGACTAACTTATAGGTTTAATGGGATGATATAAGAGACTGGTCATTATCACCAGTCTCTTATTTAATGGATAATGGAAGCTGCCTCAGCCTCCTGCCTCGGCTAGGGCTCTTCTACATTCCATAAGCCATGTTTTCTAAAGCGAATCAGCGAAGGCGCTCACTTATCAATAATTCATAATATATAGTAGGACAACTGTTGAATTAGCGTAATGGATGGATTTATAATAAATGTATCCATGTGTGGAATTATAATTGACAGAAAGTTATATATGTGTTAAATTAATTAAGTATTTATTCTTAAGGTAGGTGGTCTAGATGAGAGTTAAAGTAACGTTAGCTTGTACAGAGTGTAAGCAGCGCAACTATAATACCATGAAGAACAGACAGACTAATTCAGAACGTATGGAACTTAGAAAGTACTGCAAGTTCTGTCGACGCCACACCCTTCACAGAGAGACCAGATAAAACCTATTGGCTGGGAAGACTTGGTATAACATAAGCCAGTATGGCTAAAATAAGGATGTGAATTGTTATGGCAAAGGGAAAATCAGCTGCTAAAAGTGCGGCAAAGAGGAACAAGCCAAGAAAAGGGATAAGGAAGTTTTTCCGAGAAGTTGTATCTGAAGTCAAAAAGGTATCATGGCCAAATGCCAAAGATTTGACTAATCATACAATTGTGGTAGTAGTTCTTATTTTAGTATTTGCTGCTCTTATTGGTATTGTAGATTTTGGACTAGGTAAATTGTTCACGCTAATTTCTTAGTTAAGGAGGGATGGGTCAGATAAGCTTGACCCTAGGTTTTATGTCTGAAAAAGAAAAGGACCAAGCCAGATGGTATGTGGTCCATACCTATTCTGGATACGAGAATAAGGTAAAAGCCAACCTGGAAAAGATGGTTGAGAACAGAGGTCTCCAAGATTTAATCTTTGAGATCAAAGTCCCCATGGAAGAACATATTGAGGTTAAAGACGGTAAAAGAAGATCTGTCATGCGCAAAATCTTTCCAGGGTATGTAATAGTTAAGATGATCATGACAGATGAATCCTGGTATGTCATCCGCAATACCCGTGGAGTTACGGGTTTTGTAGGGCCTGGCTCTAAACCCATACCCCTTAGCGATGAAGAGATAAGAAAAATGGGTGTGGAAAAAGTTCCAGTGGAGCTTAAGGCAGAGGTTGGAGACAACGTTCGCGTCATATCGGGCCCTTTGGAAAACTTTATCGGAGTTATAGAGGAAATCTATCCCGATAAGCAAAAAGTGCGTGTATCTGTATCCATGTTCGGGAGAGAGACTCCCGTTGACTTGGATTATGATGAGATACAAAAAATATAAACCTTTTAACTTGAGGAGGTGTCAACATGGCAAAAAAAGTAACAGGCATGATAAAATTACAAATTCCAGCGGGAAAAGCAACACCTGCACCACCTGTAGGACCAGCTTTGGGACAGCATGGTGTTAATATAATGGGATTCTGTAAGGAGTTTAACGAAAAAACCGCAAAGCAGGCAGGGCTTGTTATTCCGGTTGTTATTACTGTTTATCAGGACCGCTCCTTCACCTTTATTACCAAAACTCCTCCAGCTGCTGTTCTACTCAAAAAGGCCGCTGGAATTGACAAAGCATCTGGAAAACCAAATATGGAGAAAGTTGCTAAAGTTACAAAACAACAGATTCAGGAAATTGCAGAACTAAAGATGCCTGACTTAAATGCTGCAAGCTTAGAGGCGGCTATGAGCATGGTAGAAGGAACTGCAAGAAGCATGGGTATTGTTGTAGAATAAGAGATTAACATTAACAAAGAGGTTAAATGAGGTTAAAATAAGTGGGAGAAAGATAAGAGCTTTCGCCAAGACCACAAGGAGGTAAGAAAATGAAGAGAGGTAAGAGATATATCGATAGCCTCAAAATGGTAGATCGCACTAAGTTATATGATCCTGTAGAAGGTATCGAACTGGTAAAGCAGACTGCCAAGGCTAAATTTGATGAGACTATTGAAGCCAATGTTAGACTTGGTGTAAATCCGAGACATGCAGATCAACAAGTAAGAGGAGCCGTAGTACTTCCTCACGGAACAGGACGAACTGTTAAGGTTTTAGTTTTTGCAAAGGGAGATAAAGCAAAAGAAGCTGAACAGGCAGGCGCAGACTATGTAGGAGCAGAAGAAATGGTACAAAAAATTCAGGAAGAGAATTGGTTCGACTTTGATGTCTGTGTTGCAACTCCTGATATGATGGCTGTTGTAGGACGTCTGGGACGTATTTTAGGGCCTAAGGGATTAATGCCCAATCCCAAATCAGGTACAGTTACTATGGATGTAGCAAAGGCTGTTCAGGATATCAAGGCGGGTAAAGTTGAGTATCGAGTTGATAGAACAGGTATTATCCACGTTCCCATTGGAAAAGCTTCTTTTGATACCGAAAAGCTTAATGAAAACTTTTCAGTGCTTATGGATGCTATTATAAAAGCAAAACCAGCTTCTGCTAAAGGAACCTACCTAAGAAGTGTTGTTTTATCAAGCACCATGGGCCCTGGAGTTAAAATAAATCCTAGTGCATTTTAAGGTTGACAAGTATCAACTTTTGTAGTAGACTTTTAGAGAATTGAATAGAGAATACCATCTTGCCGTAGACAGTAGGTACTGCGATTTTGCAGTTTAAACATGTGGCCTACCGAGGTGAGAGAGCAAATAGGAATATACTGCCCTCTTGCCATTTGGTTTTGGACCATACGGAAGAGGGTATTTTTGATGTAATGCAAAAGGTATTCAAGAGGAGGTGTGGCTGGGACAATGGCTGTAAAAGAACAAAAAGCGCAAGTAGTTCAGGAATTAAAGGATAAATTTTCAAACGCCAGTAGCGCTATCTTAGTAGACTATAAAGGATTAAATGTTCAGGAAGTAACTGAACTTCGAAACAACTTCCGTCAAGCCAATGTGGATTATAAGGTATATAAAAATACTTTAACCGAAATTGCAGCAAAGGAATTAGGCTTGGAAGGGATCATTCCTTTCCTGGAAGGTCCTACTGCAATAGCATTTAGTGCTGAGGATCCGGTGGCTCCTGCCAAGATATTGACAGACGCTATTAAAAAGTATAAGAAAATAGAGTTTAAGGTAGGAGTTGTTGACGGTAAAGTAATTGACGTAGAAGGTATTAAGGCCTTAGCAGATCTTCCATCCAGAGAAGAGCTTATTGCTAAGATGCTGGGTAGCATGAATGCACCTATCGCAAACCTGGTAGGAGTACTCAATGGTACTATGAGGGCTCTGGTTTACGCCCTTAACGCTATAAAAGAGCAAAAAGAAGCATAATAACAGAATAAATAAAAATTAAATAATTATAATGGAGGTATAAAAATGGATAAGAATCAAATTATGGAAGCCATTAAAAATATGACTGTTTTAGAACTTGCTGAATTAGTAAAGGAACTCGAAGAAGAGTTTGGAGTTAGCGCTGCTGCGCCTGTAGCTGTTGCTGCTGCTCCTGCTGCAGGTGGAGCCGCTGGTGCTGCAGAGGAAGAAGAAAAGACTGAATTCGACGTTGTACTGGCTGATGTTGGCAGTCAAAAGATTAAAGTTATCAAGGTTGTTAGAGAGCTTACAGGTCTGGGTCTAAAAGAAGCTAAGGATCTTGTAGACAACGCTCCAAAACCAGTTAAAGAAGGAGTCAGCAAGGAAGACGCTGAAGAAGCAAAAGCTAAATTAGAAGAAGTTGGTGCAAAAGTAGAATTAAAATAATAACCAATTTTATTACAAAAGAAAAAGGACTCGAAGAAAGTCCTTTTTCTTTTGAAAAATTAAAATTAATACTTGACAAGATCATAATTATATGGTAGTGTTATAAATTGCATTAATGTATACATTTGTTTTTTATAAGGCAAATTATTGGAAAGATAATGTTTGAAAAATTAAAAAAAGT
>JAAYGY010000100.1 GCA_012735575.1 Clostridiales bacterium | reverse complement strand
AATAGCAGCCCTAACTGGTGATTTGCTATACACTGATATTAATAGTGATAGGAAGATCCAAACTCCCATACGTGAAAAGAAATTTCTTAAATCCAATACCTCAAGAAAATAAGGCAATAAATTGCTAACAGTCTCATCAAGGGCTTTAGAAATCACTCCCAAGATAATACCTGCAGCAAATATTGTAAATGAGTATAAAAACTTCCGTGATGACGATATGCTTTCTGGTCTTCTTATTTTATTTAGATAAGCTTTCATATCTTTCCCTTTCGATAATAATCTTTCTCCCTTATCACAGAATTACTACGCTCATTTATAATTTATCAATATGACCTACATATGATATGGACTATTTACATATGATCCTTGGAATATGCTATATTCATAGCATTTATAAACCAAATATACCTTTCTTTATGGAGTGATTTATCACAATATCATAATCATGCTAATTATCGCTATTTTCACAGTTTCGTGATTTATAAAGTAATACAGTTTCAGAAGCAAGAATGCCTATTTCACCTTTTTTTATAACACCAAATATTATCAAAATATAACTCTGAATTTTAAAGAAATTTTATCTTTTCTTGTGGCTTATTAATTTGTTTTGCTTCATAAATCTGCCCGTATTAATCTAAAATCTTTAAATTCATATTATACCTATTAATAAGTGATAGGATGATATTATTCAAATTTCAACATGAGTGAATCACAAACAGGCGTATATCCTATTTTCTGATAAATACTATTTGATGTTGGATTTGATAAATCCGTTTATAACACATTAATTGAATTATAAGTTAACCAAAGAAACCAACAGTATGCCATATCTGTTTTATGTATCGAAAAAGATCTTCTTTATTGCCCAGATCAGCCCATTTCTCAGGATATAGGTCAATATCACGAGACGCTTGACCAATAAGAAAGGCATTAACAACACCTTGGCCATTACCGAAAATACTATCTATTCTTTGTGCTAACAGGGGAATTTTCGGCCCCCTAAAAAGTTCACCAATGGAATCAACATCCAACTGCCTTTCAGGAATCCAGTTTAGTTCTATATTATATGTTTCACACAGAGTTTCTGCCAGAGTTGCAAAGTATGTGCCTTGGAACGATTGGTCCATATAAAAGCTTTCAACATCATCTTTTAGGGAAACATCACCATGGATATGGGTCTCAATACAATAATCTAAGTTTCTTCCAATATGTTTCGGTTTATTATAAGAAGTTAGTAAAATTGCCAATGCTTCCTGGTCCGAAGCAATAACCTGATTTAACATTCGTCAATTACTTTTAACATCTATAAATATATTTGCTAAAACAGCAGCAAAAGTATCGCTTGTGCAAAGTGTATCGGGGTTGGTAGAGCTATCCCCATAAGCAAAGGTACAGCGATAAATCACATCTTTTTTCAGAGTAAAAAAGCATGAACCGAAACGTACAGAAGCACCATCTAAATATTGAAAAATATTTAAGGCACCATATTTAGGACGGTCTATTGCTTCGGGAGGATAAGCATCAAAGAATATTCGTTGTTCCCATAAAAATCTATCTCCGCCGATAAACGCAGATTTTCCACCATTGGTTGTGCCAGTACGAAATTGACTATAATATTGACCTTGTTCTAGCAAGTTTTCTATAATGGTTTTTCCGTTATTTGAAAATCTATCGGGATGAAAATTTATAGTGACAGGTTTGGATAAAACGTGATTTATCAGCGAACTAACATCAATATTAAACGGCTTGCAAATTTCCTCTAAATATGCTATATGTTCTGGATATTTAGATTTGGCATACTTTCTCACTCTATCAATAGCATCTTTTTGATAATGCAACACAATGACATCTCACCCCCGTCAAATAAACCTATTAATCTATATTTCATAATTCTACTAAGGATTTCTATTATTATAGTAGTTTTAATTCCCATTCCCCATCTTCTATACTTTCAAAATAACATTCACTCAAATTATCGTTTTCAAAAACTTGAAGTGTCTCCTTAAAATCATTAACTAATTTATAATTATACAACTCCGACCTTTTCACCCAGAATACCTCTCCTTCATCTGAAGATTTGATCTGCCCATAAAATTTGTTAGTTTTAAACAATAAAACTATATATCTGAAACCATCCTTGTGTCGATATTGTTTTATACCACATAACTGGGGATCTTTAATAACCAAGCCTGTTTCTTCTAATACTTCCCGTATAACTGATTCAATGAAGGATTCATCCTGCTCTACATGTCCCCCCGGAAAAGAGACACCAGACCAATTTGGATCTTTTCTATCTAGTACCAATACATTACCATTATCGTCATAGATCATACACATATTTGCAAATACTACCTGTTGAGTTCTAGACATAATATTACCCTTTCCCCATTTTTTCTTATGTTTAATAAAAAGTTTTATCTATGTGTTTTAGTTCGTTACATGGCAACCCTTGGGTCTAATTATAAGATCCTGCTATAATAAAATCCTATTGTATATGTTCATATCATAATAAACCTTCATAATTCAACAACTTGTGTAATATATGCTATAATTATATCATAAACTTTTAAAAAATTCCATTTTTGCGAATCTTTGTTTGTTTTCAGTAACATACAGTAACCCCTTTAAGCCAGGATACAATCTCTATGATAAGTTATAGAATAGTTATTACCTTTTTTGAAATTTTTAGTCCCTCTAAACCTTTCTTTGCTAATAAGTATATAAGTAAGGATGGAAGCGCTAAAAAATGGCCGGCAAATGCGGTCATCTGTGAGGATACACCCATGTCACTCATTTTAGTAACAAAAAAACCACCGATTCCCCATAGTGATCCGGCTAAAGCAACAAAAAGGTAGCCCTGTAGCTGTCTCTTTTTTTCCATACTAACTAGCCTTCACTAATTATTTTGTGCACTACATCATAATTAATTGATATTTATCAATCTATGTCGTATATGTAGATTAATTGGATTGCATTCCAGGCTAATTGGCCCATAAAAAAAGAGAGCACATAGTTGCTCTCTTTTTTAACTTATTGGTAGCATATTATCTCTATGCAAGTATTAAATTACTGATTTCAGCCATCTCCTTAGCCCTTTCTAGTATGATATCAATTATCTGTTGGGCCAATTCTTGCTGAAAACTACCAGTTGCCTCAATTTGTTCCACCCATCCAGGATCTAGCTTTGAAACCCCGGCAAATGCACCAGCTAAAGCCCCTACCATGCTAGCTATTGTATCTGCATCTCGACCAAAATTGGCACCATTAATAATACATTGAACTGGATCTCCGTCTGAAAGATAGAAGATAGCTAGTGCTGCTGGTACTGTTTCAAGTGAATTGCAGATTATGTCATATAGACAATTCTCATAGAATCGCTGGCGAAACGTTTTATAATTTCCTGCATCCTTAGCCATTTGCACTACAGAATTTATCTTTTCAATCATCAGAGCAGCACTCTTTTTGTGCAGATAACGGGTTGAAGCATCTATTACATCGTCCACAGTACTTCCCGGTGTAATAGCTTGTGCTACAGCCGCTGCCATTGCACATGCTGCATCACAACAGAATGAAGTTTCTCCTGAATGGACTAAAGATGCAACATCATAGGTTTCACGGGCAGCTTGACGAGGATTACAAGCATTAACGAGCCCCAGGGGAGATATAGCCAAGGCCGAGGAAGAGGAAGGCATGTTCCCCCGTCCAGCTTCTGTAGGCCTGCTTATATCGCTTTTTAATTTATGATACATATTCCGTACAGGTATATAAAAGAGATCATAATATTTTTCATTGTTCAGAAAAGAATCAGCTAACTCATCGCAGGTTATGTGCCCTCCATTTTTTATTAAGGCTTCACACAAAATCAATTTAACAGCCGAATCGTCGGTGCCTTCTCCGGAAAACTCTCTAAGCACACCATATTTTTCTTCAATCTCTTTATAATGCCAATTCTCTACTGGGGCACCCATTGCATCCCCAATTAATCCTCCTAGCAGACAGCCGTATACTCGGTCCATAAGCCATGTTTTTCCTTGTGTTGACATACTTCTTTTCATCCTTTCCCCATGCTTTACTATTTAATCCCTTCCCTTAACCTCATGACATGGAGATTGAGATAGCCATCTCTCTCTATTTGACATTAATTCTTCCGCTTCTTTGATCAGGTTCAGGGATATACAGTGTCGACCTCCTTCAAACTCTGTTTGAAGCCAGGCCTCTAGAATATCCAACGCCTCAAAGACACCTGTTATCTTTCCACCTAGGCATAATATATTGGAGTCATTATGTGCACGGGTCATTTTTGCCATATATGTACTGGTACATAAAGAAGCTCTCACACCTGGATATCTGTTTGCTATAATGCTCATTCCTATCCCAGTAGAACAGATTAAAATTCCACGCTTATACTCACCCTTAGAAATTGGGCCGGCAACCTGGGATGCATAATGAGGATATCTT
>JAAYGY010000099.1 GCA_012735575.1 Clostridiales bacterium | reverse complement strand
TACTCATTGTCAACAGCTTTCGCGGCATAAACGCTTATGATTATTGACTTATTAAGGTACTATATTGTAACCGAGGTAATTTACACACTATTTTGGACTTGACTTTAAAATGTTAATTATGTTATACTTATGTAAGCTATATTCATCATGCAATATCGTATATTTTGAAAATATTTTCTTCTATAATTTCATCTATTAAATGTTGAATGTATTAGTATAGTAAGTTAGTTAGTCTGTGGATGAAGGCATTAATAATGCTACAAACTGCTGTACAAAAGGGAATGCAAGCAAATATAAAATTTTTAAAAAGGGGAAATGGCAATGGAAGATAGAGCTTTTAGTGTTTCGTTAACTAAAAATCCGTCTATAAGCATGAATGTAATTCCAGGACATTTTACTACCAGCCACTTTCATACCAATTATTATCTTGATTTGGATAATTTGAAAACGAATGTTTCTATAGCTAGAGATGTAGCAGTAGAGCTAGCCTTGCCCTACTTAACAACTACACTAGTAGATACTATTGTATGCATGGAAGGAACTGAAGTAATCGGAGCATATATGGCTGAAGAGCTTTTGAAGGAAGGAGTTTCAGTATTAAACACTGAGAGAGAGATTCATGTAGTAACACCAATTAGTAATGTTAACAGGAAATTAATATTCCAAAGCAATAAACAGAAATTAATTTCCAATCGCAATATAATTGTATTAGTATCTTCTATCTCCAGTGGAATAACTTTAAACGGGGCATTGGAATGTCTTTCCTATTATGGTGGTAGAGTAGTTGGAATATCTACTCTATTTAATGCTGGCTACATAAAACATGATCAGGAGATTCATTCTATGTTTACCAGTAAAGACATTCCCAATTACCAGCTGGTAAGTCCCAGCGAATGTCCCATGTGTCAAGAAGGCCGTAAATTAGATGCGATAATTGTTCATGATGGTTATATAAAGATGTGATAAAAGAGTAAGGAGTTGATTTTATTGTCATCATTGGTAAAACTGGCTGACAACTTTAGTTTTATGCAAATGGGCTTGCCAGAGATTATTATGGTGATGCTAGCTTTACTGTTGGCTTATCTTGCTATAGTAAAAAAATATGAACCCCTTCTGCTTCTCCCTATATCCTTTTGTATGTTAATTGCTAATATTCCATTGGCTGGTCTTTCTACTTATGACGAAGGTGGCCTTATTTATTATTTATATAAAGGTGTTGAATTAGGTATTTATCCACCTATGATTTTTTTTATGTATAGGGGCTATGACGGATTTTGGACCATTGATAGCTTCTCCAAAAAGTGCGCTTATTGGAATAGGCGGACAGTTAGGAATTTTTGTTGCCATGGGAGGCGCTCTATTAATTGGACACATTATTCCTGGGATCGAACCTTTTACTCTCAAGGAAGCTGCTTCTATTGGTATTATAGGCAGTTCCGATGGACCTACTTCAATTTATACTGCAGGGGTTTTAGCGCCAGATCTATTGCCTATTATTACTATTGCAGCTTACTCTTATATGGCGTTGGTTCCTCTGATTCAGCCGCCTATTATGAGAGCTTTGACCACAGAAAAAGAAAGACGTGTTGAAATGCCGCTTCCTAAAAAGGTAACACGTAGGCAGAAGATATTTTTTGCTTTTGGAATAACTATTGCTACTTTAGCATTAGTTCCTGCAGCAGGTTCATTAATAGCTATGTTAATGCTTGGAAATCTTATTAGAGAAAGTGGTGTTACAGAGCGGTATGTTCGTACATTGCAAAATCATTTATTGAATGTATTGACATTGCTCATTGGAGTTTCAATAGGAGCAACAGCTACCGCTGAACGAATCTTAAATATTAAGACATTAATAATCATTTGCTTGGGATTGGTTGCATTTGCCTTCGGTACTGTTGGTGGTATACTTGTAGCAAAGCTGCTGTGTAAAATTACCGGAGGAAAGGTAAATCCTTTAATTGGTAATTCAGGTGTATCTGCCATGCCCATGGCTGCTCGCGTCTCTCAAAAGATGGGGCAGGAATACAATTCACAAAATCATCTATTAATGCATGCTATGGGACCAATTGTGTCCAGTACCATTGGTTCTGCCGTAGTAGCGGGTATTCTTATAACGTTATTTGGATAACAATATGAATTAGTGTCCATAGGGTATAAAATGCGTTAAACTATATATTAATTTATATTAGGAAAGGCTCAGTCATTTATAAAAATGGCTGAGCCTTTTTGGCACTATACAAATATTTACTTTATTGTAGTATCCCATATTCCCCTGGTTGCTTTTGATATGCTATTGTTTGTATTATATAAACCCTTAATAGGTTTATATAAAGGTATGGGTAGGTGAATTATGGGAACATTGTTATACGGTATAGAGTTAACCGGAAGAGTTGTATTTGCTTACTTAGTGTTGGGCTTGATCGGGACTCCAAGTATACGGCTGGGAGAGCCCTTTGCATAGATAGTGGTGATTATAGTTTTATATACATTTTTTAAAGGGAAATGGGAAACTGAAAGTCTGGCTATATAACTGTTATATTTCTTTTAGTAGTCAAATATATAAAATATTTTTAATTGAATCCTTGACTTGGAGTTGCTCCAATGTCTTACAATAATATATAACAGTAAATAATACCAAACAAATAGCCTATCTAAGTGTATTGCATAACACAGATAAAATTAGAATAAAGGAGAGATGGTAATGAAGTACGTAGTATTAAACAATGGTGTAAAAATGCCAATTTTAGGATATGGAGTATTTCAAATTACAGACCATGAAGAATGTGAACGCTGTGTACTTGACGCGTTAGAAGTAGGTTACCGTTTAATCGATACTGCACAGTCCTATGGTAATGAAGAAGCGGTAGGGAGAGCTATTAAAAAATCTGGTATTCCAAGGGAAGAATTATTCATTACTACAAAAGTTTGGATATCCAATGCAGGATATGAAAAAGCAAAGAAATCTATTGAAGAATCCCTAGAAAGACTTCAACTGGATTATTTAGACCTATTACTAATTCATCAACCATTTAATGATTATTATGGAACATATAGAGCTATGGAAGAATTTTATAAAAAAGGTATACTCAAAGCAATGGGTGTAAGCAACTTTTATCCTGATAGATTAATTGATCTTATCAAGTTTAACGAAATTGTTCCTGCAGTTAATCAGGTGGAAGTGCATCCATTCCATCAGCAGGTAAAGGCTCATGAAATAATGAAGAAGTATGGAGTACAAATTCAAGCTTGGGCTCCTTTAGCTGAAGGTAAAAACAATTTGTTTGGCAATGAAATATTAAAAGCAATTGGAGATAAGTACAATAAAACCAATGCTCAAGTTGCATTGAGATATCTTATCCAAAGAGAAGTAGTAGTAATCCCTAAAACTGTTCGCAAGGAAAGAATGATAGAAAACTTCGATGTTTTTGATTTCGAATTGACGCAAGAAGATATGGATGCAATTTCTGCCTTAGATAAAGGAGAAAGCCTGTTTTTCTCACATTATGATCCAGAAGCCGTGGAATTCTTAACAAGCTTAGTAAGATAGATTTAATTTATAATCATCTTCGTCATGTCAGGATTGTGATGCTTATGTATAACTTTGCCCTCAAAATATTAATGTACCCAAATTATTAAGAACTTTGCAGAAGGTATTAAGAAAAGGTGTAGTGATGGAATAAATTTATTTAAGTGAATTTAAGTGAATTGTTATGTTAGTTATTTTTTATTAAGAGAGGGGATGGGCAAATGGAATATGTAAAACTTGGGAACACTGGTTTGGATGTGTCTAAGCTGTGTCTTGGTTGTATGAGCTTTGGAGATCCAAATGCATGGATACATAAGTGGGTACTTGATGAAGAGGAAAGTCGTAAAATTATTAAAAGAGCTCTTGAACTAGGAATCAATTTCTTTGATACAGCAAATGTGTATTCCAAAGGAGTGAGTGAGGAGATTCTTGGACGAGCTTTAAAGGATTATGCTAATCGGGATGAAGTAGTTATTGCAACCAAAGTTTGTATTCAAATGCGTGAAGGTCCTAACGGAGGAGGACTTTCAAGGAAAGCAATAATGAGCGAGATTGACCATAGTCTAAGACGCCTAGGGACGGATTATGTAGATCTTTATATTATTCATCGATGGGATTATAATACCCCTATTGAAGAAACTATGGAGGCTTTACATGATGTGGTAAAGGCAGGCAAGGCCAGATATATTGGTGCTTCGTCCATGTATGCATGGCAGTTTCAAAAGGCTTTATATATAGCAGAAAAGAACGGATGGACCAGGTTTGTGTCTATGCAAAACCACTACAACCTAATATATCGCGAGGAAGAGCGGGAGATGATACCCCTATGTAAAGAAGAAAAAATTGCTATAACTCCCTATAGCCCACTAGCATCAGGCAGATTAGCTCGAGACTGGTCAGAGTCAACCCAACGCTATGAGACGGATCAAATTGCAAAATATAAGTATGATTCTACTGCAGAAGCGGATAAATTGATCGTAGACAGGCTGGCAGAAATTGCACAAAAACGAGGAGTTCCCCGTGCTCAAATTGCTCTGGCATGGCTAATGCAAAAAGAGCCAGTCACCATTCCAATTATCGGAGTAACAAAGATATCTCAATTGGAAGAAGCAATACCATCAGTATCAATAGAGTTGACACCGGAAGAAATAGCCTATCTGGAAGAACCCTATGTACCTCATAGAATTGTTGGACATAACTAACAAAGGCAATATAAAAGCTGTCTATATATGGACAGCTTTTATTGTAGTTAATTGTAAAAATATATCTATTTAGTAAAAACATTAGTTATTATGACAAAATATTGCAAAATTGTTATAATGACAAAAAAGTGTAGTAATAGGAGGCATAGATTATGACCATTGCAGAAGTGAGTAAGAGGGTTGGACTTTCCTCAGATACACTCCGCTATTATGAACGAGTGGGATTGATTCCAAAGATTAAGCGGAATAAAAATGGAATCAGGGAATATACGGAAGAAGATTGCATTAAGATTGAATTTATTAAGTGTATGCGAAAAGCTGGTCTTCCCATAAATGTATTGAAGGAGTATATGGCCTTATTACAACAAGGAGATACAACCACGGAAGCAAGAAAACAAATTCTGATTGAACAGCGCTACCAGCTTGCTGAAAAAATAGAGGAGATGAAAGAGACATTAGCATACCTAGATCGTAAAATTGAACTATACGAAGAAAGGCTCTCTAAAGCAGAAAAAGAATTAAAAGCAGCACAGTTATAGCAAAAAAGTCTTTAGTGTATTGACAAAATAAATAAAACCAACTACAATAGTCAGTAATTTAGTAAATTAGTAATTCAGTAATTTAGTAAAACGCGAACGGAGGAAATAAAATGAAAATACCAACTAATCTAAAACATAAACCAGTTATTGTATCAGAAAATTACGAAAATGTAGATGGTAGATATGCTTATAAATCAGAAGCCAAAGGGCTTTCCTTGGGTTTAGCACAGTGGAATGACAGAGGTAAGGTAGATATTTCAGCAAAGGTATGGAGGCATACTGGAGATATATGGTCAAGGCAGTCTGAAGAGTTGCCCCTCCATAGGGTGCTGGACCTGGCTATATTAGTGTGTAGAGCAGAACAATATTTTAGAGAGGCTTATCGTCATGAAAAATTGTATGACGAAGAAAACCCAGTTATTGACAGAGTGGGATTACAGGGAGATGCTATGACTATTGCTGTCTGTACTGACAACGAAAAAATTGATGAGGATATCCAATTGTTTAGACAGGCTTTGAGTGATGATAGTGAGCTCATTGGAGAAAGGCTTAGAATCCTATCAAGAATATTAAAGGAAATGGGATACTAGCTCTCATCATTAAAATTGAAAACAG
>JAAYGY010000098.1 GCA_012735575.1 Clostridiales bacterium | reverse complement strand
GCTTAAGATGATATTGCTACTGGTTATTTAGTCAAGGCTTGCTATCGCTTTCCTCCTTGACAAAATCCCCATTAGCAATCAGAGAAACCCACAGCATTATTTAGAGAAAATTTTTCAGAGGTCGTGTCACATATGTTTGACTTCTCTAGAAGAGAGCAAGATATAATGTATAGAATTAGTATTGCTCCAATGCAATATAAATGATAGACATTTTAGTTTTTTTAAGACTGCTAACGAAAAATTCAATGCTATATACAGAGATGATTACAAGTAGTGCAATTATTGCGAAGAATCAGACTGTAAATGGCTAAACCAAAAAAGAATAATTACTCTATTTTCAAGACAATTTTTGATATAGAAGGTGAGCCCATCTACCTGAACTTGAATACTTGTCTGCCTAGTAATATAATCAAATAGTAGAAATATTGACTAAGGTGATTGTTGTCTTAAGGTTAATGATATAATTTATATTATTCGGTATGGGAGGAGTGTTGGATGAACTTTGTAAACCCACCAGCAGAATTACCTCAAAATGTTATTCATAAAACATTTTATAGTCAAGTTTTAAATCACGAAATAGGCTATAATATCTATCTTCCGCCCGAGTACAAAGACTGCGACGAAAAATATCCCGTTGTGTATCATATTCATGGATGGATGGGCAATGAATCTTCCGAGATATGGCCACTGGAAAAGGTCTATAAAAACAGACGGGCTATTACTGTTTTTGTCAATGCAATTTCATCGGAAGACAATTATTTTGATGCCTTATTGCAAATTGAATCCATCATTATTAAGGAAGTGATTCCTCATATCGATGGACAGTACAGAACAGACGCAACTGGCGAGAACAGAATGCTGTCAGGGTTTTCCATGGGCGGCAACATGGCGTTTTATTATGCAGTAAAGCATCCCGAGCTGTTTGGTTCCGTAACCTCTTATGCAGGAACCTATCATCATCTATATCACAAAGGATATCGTACTGTGGGGGTAGCGCCGGAAAAAGCCATGGAGTTATACCAAGATATGATGAGAGAAGAATGGTATTTGGAGGAAAATAATATTTTATGCTTGGTACGGAAAAACGCGGAAAAAATACGAGACAAACTAAAAATTGATATTCATATTGGCACAGCTGACATATTATTTTGTGATAATGAAATTTTACATTTATATTTGGATTATTTAAATATTCCGCATAAATATAGGAAATTCGAAGGGATTGACCACGACTTGGAAAAAATATCCGGGTTGACGGGGATGTAAAGCGCTTGCAGACATAAATTATAGCTGTCGGTAGATTAATTATATGTAATGAAAGAAGGTAGTTATTATGGCCATTATAAAAGGTCTTGAATGGACATTCGATACGGTTGCTGAATCATATGGAAAGATGCGTCCGGGATATCCATCAGAGTTATATGATGATATTTTTGAAATGATAGCACTTAATGAATCTTGTAATGTTGTAGAGATCGGAATTGGTGCGGGGCAAGCCACATTACCTGTTTTAAAAACCGGATGCAAAGTAACGGCGGTGGAGTATGGAAAAAATCTTACGGAGTTATGCCGTCAGAAATTCAAAGATTTTCCCAACTTTTCAGTAGTGAATATGAAATTTGAGGACTATGAATGTGAAAGAAATTCATGGGATTTAATATACTGTGCATCTGCATTTCATTGGATACCGGAAGAAATCGGTTATCCAAAGGTTTTTGATATGCTTAAAAGTGGAGGAGTATTTGCCAGGTTTGCCAACCATCCGTACAAAGATAAAGAAAGAGAAGGACTTTGGAAGGAGATTCAAAAACTGTATGCTATTTATATGCCAGGTAATCCAGCACCCAATGAATATACGGAAGAAGATGCAAAGAATCGCGCAGATATTGCAAGTAAATACGGGTTTACCGACATCAGTTATAAACTCTATTACCGTACACGATCATTTACAGCAGAAGAATATCTGGAACTTCTTAATACATATTCAGATCATGTTGCACTTACTGAAGACATAAGGAAAAAGTTTTTCTCACAGATAAGAGATGCAATAAACGATTATGGCGGGCAAATAACAATTTTTGATACTATAGATTTACAACTTGCAAGGAAGCCATGAAATAAGTGGTTTATTATGGTAAAACTAGAGGGAATCACCATGGATATACCTATGGATTTTCTTAAGAAAAATATATGAACAGTATTATTGAAAAATGAGATTTCTTTCGAATAATATAATATTTTGATGAAAAAAGTTGGAGATATTATACATGACAGTATCATAAGTATGGGACTTTAATAAAGAGTTATCTCCTATCTCGTTACAACCAAATGAGAAAGTTACTTTATGGCTCAAAAATTGAAAAATAAAAACATAAAAAGTTTTAGATTTTGGTTGTGGATTGGGCAGACACTCAATCCACTTTGCAAAATATGGAAAACTAACTAATTTAAATTCAAAATTTAAATGGATGATTTGGTAAAGGAAACATGCCAACGAATTCCTGATACTTTCTTTTCCGTAAAACCTTTATTTTTTTATTTTTTGGTGGTAAAGTATATTATATATTTATTAGTTATAAATGTGGGATCTTATGATATCTTGCAGTACAATGGAGAAATTATGAGATGAAAAATATTTGTATAAATCTGGCTGTGAATGGGAGACTGATGAATTGAAACTGAGAGGACATGTTACAATTAGTTCCTTTAGCTACTTTTTTATAGAACCTTATATTATATTCTCTGTAGAGACTTAAAAATATATAAATACCTTTATTATTATATGAATAAATACATTAATAATAAGCAAACTTACGTCCCTCAATAAGAAAATAACTTTAGAGAACCTATTTCCAACACGGTGCAATTTAGAATGCTATAGCAGTCTTTATGTAATTGAAAAGTATGCCTTTGATGAATCAGACTGCCTTCTAGACTAGAAAAAATCTTATGCAATACAAAACTATTATCAGGAGGAAGTATGAATATAATAATTGTTGGTGACGGTAAAATAGGCTACAGCTTGGCTGAGAATCTTTCGAGAGAAAATCATAATGTAACCATTATAGATAAAGATTCAGAAGCATTAAGAAAGGCCGAAGAAAATTTAGATGTAATGTGTATTAAAGGAAACGGTGTCAGCACAAAAATACTTATGGAAGCTGGCGTGAAGGATAGCGATCTTATTATTGCTGCCACTGCAAGCGATGAAATTAATATGGTATGCTGTCTTACCGCAAAAATGCTTGGTGTAGAGCATACAATTGCTCGAATACGGGATCCGGAATATGCCAATGAGCTTTCACTTCTGAAAAAAGAGCTGGGCTTGGATATGGTTATTAATCCAGAACAGGCTACTGGAAGGGAAATTGCTCGGCTTATAAAGTTTCCCCCTGCCATCAATGTTGAGATGTTTGCCAAGGGACGCGTTGAAATGGTGGAGATCAACGTAACAAAAAGTATGGCGATAGTTGATATGCATTTAAAGGATATTGCCAAGCGCTTTTCTTCATCTGTTTTGATAGGTGCTGTACATCGCGGAGACCAAGTTATTATTCCTGATGGGGAATTTAAAATCAAAGAAAATGATTCTATATATATTATTGGCCAACCATCAAAAGTCTATGACTTTTGTACCCTTATTGGCATTTATATTCAAAAAATAAGTAATGTCATGATTATGGGCGGTGGACGCATTGCATATTATTTGACAAAATATCTGGAAGAAATGAATATTAAGGTTAAAATTATTGAGATTGATCGCGTCAGATGCATGGAACTAACTGAATTGCTACCTCATGCTTTGATTATCTACGGAGATGGTACTGATGAAGAATTATTGATCTCAGAAAATTTTAATGAAATGGGTGCTTTTGTAGCTATAACAGGTCGGGATGAAGACAATCTCATATCAGCTTTGTTGGCAAAGCACCATCAGGTCGGTAAGGTTATAGCGAAAATTAACAAGCTCAATCACACAGATATAATTAAGAGCCTGGGCATTGATAGTGTAGTAAATCCCCAACTTATAACTGTAAATTACATACTACAGTATGTAAGAGGGTTGCAAAATGCAATGGGTAACTCAATAAATGCCCTATACCGAATTGTTGGAAATCAAGCAGAAGCTATTGAATTGACCGCTGGAAATTCAGCAAAATATACAGACATCCCATTAAAGAAGCTAAATATTAAAAAAGGTATTTTACTTGCAGCTATTGTTAGAAAAAATACAATTATAATTCCTCATGGTAATGATGTGATTAAGCCAGGAGACAATGTAATCCTTATTACCAAAGATAAGATAATAAATGATTTAGATAATATCATTAATTGGGAGAGCAACAGATGAATTATAGAATGATCTTTAAAAGTTTAGGAAGTGTGTTATGCATCGAGGCTGTATGCATGGTACCTTCTCTTTTAGTGTCAATCATATATAGCCAGGGAGACACTATTTCTTTTTTGTTGTCAATTATGATACTGGTATCATTGGGATTAGGCTTGCGCCGTATTAAAACCATAACAAATAATATTTATGCACGGGATGGCTTTGCAATTGTAGCTTTAGGTTGGTTATCGGTTTCCATATTCGGAGCCTTACCCTTTCTTATCAGCGGGGCTGTTCCATCTGTGATAGATGCTTTATTTGAATCTGCCTCAGCCTTCAGTACCACAGGCGCAAGCATTATAAGGGAAATTGAAGGATTACCTAAAGGGATTGTATTTTGGAGAAGCTTTGCACAT
Source organism: Clostridiales bacterium (assembly GCA_012735575.1). Taxonomy (GTDB): domain Bacteria; phylum Bacillota; class Clostridia; order Caldicoprobacterales; family UBA3941; genus JAAYGY01. The sequence continues at coordinate 6,213 of JAAYGY010000098.1, read as the reverse complement.
TGGATGGGCGGTATGGGAGTTCTGGTTCTCATGATTGCCATTCTGCCTTCTGTAAAAGCCAATACTCTTCATATTATGAAGGCGGAATCTCCGGGGCCTGATCCTGGGAAATTTGTACCTAGAATTAAACAAACTGCCAAGATATTATATACTATTTATGTCATCCTAACTGCTGTTCAAGTTATATTTTTACTAGTGGGCGGGATGCCCCTATATGATTCTCTTATACATGCCTTTGGAACTGCCAGTACAGGAGGTTTTTCCAACAGAAATGCCAGCGTAGGTGCATATGGAAGCGTTTATATAGAAACCATAATAACCATTTTTATGCTACTTTTTGGTGTGAATTTTTCTCTGTATTATGCTTTTTTAAAAGGCAATATAAAATCTGTTCTCAGGGATGAAGAATTGCGATTTTATCTGGGAACTGTAATGATAGCCATCTTGTTAATTGTTTTTAATACCTATGGGTCAGTTTTCCAGTCTTTAGGTGAATCTATAAGGTATACATCTTTTCAAGTTAGCTCCATCATCACAACAACTGGTTATGCAACAGCGGACTTTACCCTTTGGCCTGCATTCAGCCAAGCTTTGCTTGTTATACTGATGTTTATAGGTGCAAGTGCTGGGTCTACTGCAGGAGGAATGAAATGCATTCGAATTTTATTGCTATTTAAAATAATCAAGAGGGAAGTTATTAAGATTATTCATCCCAGATCCGTTCAGACCGTTAAAATAAACGGGAGAATTGTGGAGGAAGAGATACTTTCAGGAATTATGACCTTTTTCTTTGCTTATATTGCTGTATTTACTGCATCCGTAATAATTGTTTCATTGGATAATAAAGACTTGGTTTCAACTGCAACAGCGGTTATTGCATGCTTAAGTAATATTGGCCCGGGATTGGGAATAGTCGGCCCGGCAGGAAATTTTGCTGACTTCTCGTTAACCAGTAAAGCAGTATTATCATTGTGTATGATTATTGGCAGACTGGAGATTTACCCCATATTATTGTTATTCGCCCCTACATTTTGGAAACGTGTTAACATGTAGAAACTTCAGAATTTGTAGGAGTAATCAAATTTTTAGCTACAAAAAGAGAAATAAACAAAAAATACAATACATACTATTGCACAACTAAGTAGATAGGATGATAGAGTTATATGATAAATTGTAAAAGAAGTCAAACATGTTTAAGTATAGTAGCAATAACATTACTATTAATTTTCCAGCAATTTGCGAGTAAAGTTGGAAATTTAATAGCTAGCTGTTTTAACTACAAGGCAATAGATGAGTATAATATTTTTGCATATATATCCGTACATCATATTGTACAGATGCTTATAGCGTTATTAGCTATTATAAAACTTAATAAAAAATATAAAATTGATTTTGGTTTTAGTATGGGCAATAAGAAATTAGGAATGAAGTATCTGTTAATTTTTACAGTTGCTGTACTTATATTTACCATAATCTCATATGGAATAAGATATTTTAGCAATCAAATTATACATTATGATTATCCATTGAATGCAAAAAATGTTATAGGAACATTAGGGTTCCAACTTTTGTTGTCAGGAACATCAGAAGAAGTTTTATTTCGTGCTTTACCTATTGGGGTACTCACCTTCTGGATTGGCAGTAATAAAGAGAGAAAATTTACTAAATTGAACATCTCCCGTGAGGTTATTATAGCTGCAGTATTGTTCGCAATTGCACATATTAGATGGACTATTAATCCATTTTCAATAGATATGAATTACCTTCAACTGATATACTGCTATGTTCTAGGGATAGTCGATGGAAAAGTATATCAAGAAAGTAACAGTGTTTTATATCCAATAATAATGCATGGTATTTCAAATGTTATTATGGTGGGTCTAGGATACATATTCTCAATTATAAGTGTCTAGTAGTGTAATCGATTATTTGATTAAGTCCGTAAAAAGGAAGGTAAAAAATATAAATATAAATAATTCCGAATTACCCAGGTTTGACTGTAATAAAACTCTTGGTACCGGGACGTTATTTTTGCTGGCCTTAACGAGGTATGGAAAGTGACTAACGCCTTTTATAAACTCATAAAAAAACGCGTAACCTCTATTGAGTTGGAGGCTATAAAATGAATGGACATAAACTGTTGAATTCTCGCAGGCTTTTAGTTACAGCATTTTCATTTTCTTTTGCGTATCTGCTCTCCTTCCTCTTTGAAGGCCAGGTGCTGTATAGCCTGCTGGATCTGTATGGGCTGAATCCATCCACTTATATACTGGCTGGCATGATTGCACATTTTATTGGTCTTCTCACCTGCGGTCTCTTTGTCAGGTCCTGGATGGCAGCCAAAAGCATGATGCTGGGCGGCATGGGTCTATGCCTGGCGACCACTGTTCCATTCTTTTTTACACCCTCTCCTTTATGGATTAGCGGACTTATAGTCAGTGGTTACGCCAGTGGATATACTGTAGCCTCATGGGGATATTATCTCAAGGCTTTTACACATAAAAATGAGCGCATTAAGTCCTGTGCAGATGTTCTCATTTGGCATTGGACTTTCAGCTAATGTATTCGGTGTCCTTTGTGGAGGTGTCCTGGGAATGGCTGTGACATCCGTGGGACTTCCCGGAGCAGAGGTTGCGGTGATTGCCCTCACTGTGGTTTGCGTTACTTTGTTTATACTGCCACCGTTGAACCGTCAGCTTGTTTTATTGCTAAAAAACCATGTTTACCTTACTGCTTATGATAATATGAGTCAGTCACAGCAAACGGATATTGTTCGTCAAATTATAACTCTTGATCCTTTCCGGCAAATCCAACCGGGAAATAAGCAGAGATTTATTCATTAGCGAGAATACAGTAAAAACACATGTAAGGAATATTTTTCCTAAATATGATGTCGCTAGTAGGGCAGAACTCATTAGTACCCTGCTTAAGAATCAAATAGTTGAATGAATCATATAGCCACATAAATACAGGCTTTAAACAGGTAAAAGCAGATGAGAATCAATCCTTTGATTTTCATCTGCTTTTTGACAGAATTTCTTTTTCCTGGAGGATCTACCATGTGATTTCATCTGGGTTGGCAGAGTAACCAACGCAACCTTTCAGGTTTGCAATCAGCTCTACATCCGCTTCCTCAAGCTCAAAATCAAATACATCCGCATTTTCTCTGATCCTTGCTGGTGAAGCGGATTTTGGCAGTGGTAAATAACCTCTTTGCAGACTCCAGCGAATAGCAATCTGTGCGATAGTTTTACCGTATTTTTCAGCCAGAGCTTTCATTTCAGGTACTTCAAATATTTTCCCAGAACCTAAGGGGCTGTATGCCTGTAGCAGAATGTTATTAGCGCGGCAGTAATCAACTACCTCATCCTGGGTATCGCCTGGGCAGAGGCGTATTTGATTTACCATGGGAGGGATAGTAGCTGTCTTCATCAATTCTTCGATATGATGAGGGTGGAAATTACTGATTCCGATAGCTCGGATGCGCTTGGCTTTATACAGTTCCTCAAAAGCCTTCCATGTACCTGCATTGGCCTCTTGCCAGTTATCACGGAATGCTATAGGGTTTGGCCAATGAATCAGATATAGATCCAGATAATCCATATCCAGTCTTTTCATTGTTCCTTCAAAAGCAGCCATTGTCCTATCATAGCCATGGTCGTTATTTGCCAGTTTGGATGTGATAAATAATTCTTCGCGTTTTATGCCGCTTTTCTTTACAGCTATGCCAACGCTTTCCTCGTTACCATAACCTTGTGCAGTGTCGATATGACGATATCCCGCCTCAAGGGCACTTAAAACGGCGGAAACGGCTACCTCTCCATCTGGGATTTGCCATGTACCAAAACCTATGCAGGGGATTTCTACCCCATTAGAAAGTGTGAAAGTATCAGTTAGTGACTTAAACTTCATTGCAATACCTCCTTAGATTCTTAAATTAGGTTGTTCTTTTATACGCTAAAACATTACCATATTATATTTATAAACCCATATAATAGAATTAAACCAAAAGAAAGCTAAAACTTCGTCTAAAACTATGAAAATAAGGTAGGATGAAATTGTAGTATTACAACTAATCCAAATAAATTGAAACTATCTTTTGATACGAAATATAGTAAATATATTAATAATGGTATATAATGGCTATAAAACGATTAATCTAATCAAGTTACAACTAAGTTTTGATCATATCCATGGTTTTATAATAAAGATAGAAAGGAAAATGCTAATGCGCGCCGATGAACTTAAAATGATATCTATTGTCCAACATTTTCCTGATGATAGAATAGACAATATCAGTCAGATAACCAGGGAAGAGATTGAAAGATCAGGTGTAAAGTTTCAAAAGGGCAGTCGTATCGCTATTACAGCAGGTAGTCGTGGTATATCAAACATAGCCACTATCATTAAGGCAATAGTCGATCATGTCAGGTCTCAAGGGGCATATCCTTTTATTATACCTGCTATGGGCAGCCACGGCGGAGCAACAGCACAGGGACAGAGAAAAGTTCTTGAACACTATGGTATCACCGAGGAAACCATGGGTGTTCCAATAGTTTCCTCAATGGATGTTGTATCAATACCCAGTGATTAAGAAGGCTTTAAGCTTTACATGTCCAAAGATGCCTATCAAGCTGATGGAGTAATAGTGGTTAATCGGGTAAAGCCTCACACGGACTTCCATGGGTCAGTGGAGTCAGGATTGATGAAAATGTGCGTTATCGGTCTTGGTAAACACGCACAAGCTCTTGAAATGCACAGGCTAGGGGTATATGGACTCCGAGAACTTATGCCTGTAGCAGCAAGGAAGATATTAAAAACAGGTAAGATTCTACTAGGAGTGGGCATTGTAGAGAATGCTCTGGACCAAACCTTAGCAATACGGGCATCTAATGCTGATGGGATAGAGGCTCTGGATGCAGAATTACTAGATCTAGCACGGAAAAACATGCCTTCTCTGCCTGTAGATGAGCTTGATCTTCTAATTGTTGATAATTTAGGAAAAGATAAAAGCGGTACAGGGATGGATACTAATATTATAGGATGTATGCGGATTTCAGGACAAGAAGAGCCCAATAAACCAGATATATCTTATATAATTGCCTGCAATCTGACAGAAGCTTCTGATGACAATGCACTGGGCATGGGACTTGCTGATTTCATAACCCGTAAATTTTATAATCAAATTGATTTTGAAGCTACATACGAAAATGTGATGACTTCCTCCTTTATAGAAAGGGGACGAATGCCTATGGTTGCTGGTGATGAATATCAGGCTGTGGAATGGGCACTTAGGGCAATAGGACCTAAAAAAGCGGAGGATATTCTTGCAATACGTATACCCTCTACTCTTGAGTTGAACATTTTACAAGTTTCCCCAGCTGTTTTAAAGAAGATCATGGACAGCACAGTATATAAGGAGCGCAGGATTGAAGTATTAAGTGAAGCTAATACCATTTTTGATGAAAAGGGTAGCTTAAAACCCTTTTAATAAGATGAGCCTTTATATGAGTTTGATAGATGAAAATAATTGGAGGAAATATGGCAGATTTGTTGGTTATTGCTGATGATTTTACCGGGGCACTGGATACAGGTGTCCAATTCTCCCAAAAAGGTATATCCACCCAGGTACTGATTAATCCAGACACAGGGTGGAATAAAGTTCAATCTGATATACAGGTACTGGTGGTAGATACCCAGAGCCGTCATCTGGATGCCCTGGAGGCATATAAAAGAGTTTTTCATGTGTGTAGTCAAGCTAAAGAGATGGGAGTGAAGTATTTTTACAAAAAGACTGATTCCACTCTCAGAGGGAATATAGGTGCAGAGCTCTCGGCCCTAATGGATGCTTGTAACATTAGGCGCCTACCCTTCATCCCAGCTTATCCCAAGGCAGGTAGAACAACAAAGAAAGGATACCAATATGTGGATGGTGTTCCTCTTGATAAAACTGTTTTTGCCCATGACCCCTTAAACCCCATTGAAGATGCTTATATACCCAACATTATTAGAAAACAGAGTGAAAATATGGTTTACAGTATAGATGTTTCCGATATTGATAGTGCAAATCTATTAAATGACAAGCAGGGTATTATTGTAGTAGATGCCGTAGTTGAGGAGGATATGGCAAGGATATCTGGTCTATTAGGCAAGCAGCAGGGGATTATAGGGGTGGCAGGCTGTGCAGGCTTTGCTTCGTATTTACCCCAGCTT